>DMBU01000157.1 GCA_003446015.1 Bacteroidales bacterium
AATCAATTGCTCCCTTTAGGGCTTGGGGCAAAACAATTGATTTTCATTCTATTGGCTGCATTTTAGGTACAAAAACGGATATTCATTTTATTTTATATCGGAATCCTAAATAAATGTTAATTCCAGTCACAGGGCCCCAAATTAATGAACTATCGAAATATGGACTAAATGGTTGATCACTTGATAGAATTGGACCACTTTGTTTAAAGTTTGTTAAATTCTCAACTCCAATATACGTATCTAAATTTTGGCGCCAAATTTTACTTATTTGTGCATTCATCAAAAAGAATGAAGGTGAATATTCAACCATTTGATATTCATCAGGATTTGACGATAAATCAGGAATTCGTTTTTTCCCTTGCCAGTTTATAGTATAATCAAATTTCCAATGTTTTTTTGTTTCATAAGCTAAATTAATAAATGCCCTGTGGTTAGAAACCAGCGGCTTTTCTTTTAATTCATCACCAAATGTCGTTTTAACATCATACCATCTATAGGCAATTCTAAAATCAAGTCGTTTTATTAATTCATAATCGAACTGAGCCTGAAAACTATTTGAATAAGATTGACCTTCAAGATTGTAAAATAGTGCTTGTTGAGGGTTTGCATCCAGATCAATAACAATCTGATTTTGAAAATCTGTTCTATAAAAATCCACACTCACAGAACCATTCCTATAATCCAAAATAAACTTATAGCTTAAGCTAGCTCCATAATTCCATGCAATTTCAGGCTCTAAACCGTAGGGTTTATCACTTCCATCTCCGTTAATAATAAATTGTCGCGAACTAGCCAGCAAACCAGTATTCTCAGATAAAATATTTGCCGATCGCAGTCCACGCCCACCAGATCCACGTAATGTAATTTTATCGGTTAGCGCATATCGTAAATGAACTCTTGGTGTAAGGAAGGCACCATACTCGTTATGGTAATCACCTCGTAAACCAATAATGGCATCAAATTTTTCAAAGTGCTTATAAGTATATTCTAAAAATACCCCGGGGACATACTCCAGCCTGTCATAATTAACCGTATTGAGTTGCTCATTGTAAGCATCGTACTGAAAACTTAAACCTGTTTTAAGTTTATGATTTGTATTTTTTATGATGGATTGGAATAGTAAATTTGCATAAAAGGTGCTTTGACGGGCATTGTAATCATTTAATCCAAAATAGGAGTTTTGATTATGATTTGCTCCCGAAATCTGAAATCCCACACTTTGCCATGGTTTATTAACGTTTACCTTCCCAAGTTTAGCCCAAACTTCATATCTTTCTGTATGAATATTCATTCCCCATGCATTTGTTGAGCCCTGATCCAAATCTGGATCAAAATTAGTTTCTCCACCAATTTTATCGATGTATGTTCCTTTTACACCTATCTGAAAATGAACTCCTTTCTCATTGTGTAATTCCCATCTATTTAATAAAACATACTGTTGCGTTAAAGGTTCGTCAAGAAATTGGTCTTCATTATGATCATTTTTAAAGGAACTATTTGCTCCATGCAAAAGCAAAGCCATACCGAGATTATCACTAACATCAATTTTAATATTTGCATTCAGTTCAGCTCTTCCTGTCTGATTTCCATATCCATTCAAATAAAGTTTATCCATGCTTGAAGGATTGCGTAAGTTAACATCAATTTGTCCCGCAATACTTTCAAAACCATTGACAACAGAACCTGTTCCTTTATTTAAATGAATACTTTCTATCCATGTACCAGGAATATAAGTTAAACCATAAATAGCTGACAAGCCCCTTATATCAGGCATATTTTCACGAGTGATTTGTGTATATGGACCTGCCAATCCTAACATTTGAATTTGTCGAGTCCCGGTTATTGCATCAGTATATGAAACATCAACAGCCGGGTTCGTTTCAAAACTCTCGCTTAAATTACAGCACGCTGCCTTTAACAGTTCTTTCTCACCGACAACTTTTGTGTATAGAGGATCAATTAAACTAATCTCAGTTCCATTTCTTTTATAGCTTACGGTTACCTCATTTAGATCAACGGAGTTTTTTAAGATAACATGCAAATTTGTTTGATCGCTAACTTTAATATTTTCAGTCTGATAGCCCACATAACTCACTATCAGTCTATCTGATGTTTTTAGTCGGCTTAATTTAAAATTCCCGTTAATATCAGTTGTTGTTCCAATGGTAGTTTTGTTCCAATATACATTGGCCCCAACGACAGGAACTTCTTTCCCATCGATGTGTTCAACAACTTTACCGTTTAAGTACATAATTTCCTGTGCCCTAATACTTTGAAAAGAAATTAAAAGCATTGTAATAAAAAATACTCTTCTCATGATTAATGTTTTTTTACATCACCCATGTAGGCACAACATGCGGGAAGCTTATGATAAGAATCTAAATTACATTCAACTAATTCTGTTGTATGCCCTGCTTCTGCTATTGACTTATGGATATCCATAAGTTTAGTTTTATCTTTACGAAAGATAACTGTTAACGTATCGGTAATCTTATTCCATTCAACCCACTTTACACCTTTTATTAAGGCTGCGTTCTCAATACGTTCCTTACACATGTTACAAACACCCTTAACTTCAAATTGTACAGTATCAATTTTCGAATCCTGCTTTTCATCGTATATTTTTTTTTCTGTAGCAGATAAATTAGTCATTAAAAACATTGCTAATCCTAATGACAATATAGATTTTGTGATTATTTTCATGATTTTAAAATTTATAAGTTTTTAATAAAAAAGATTCAGCCAATACTAACAATAGCTGAATTAACTGTTTTAACTTATAAATTATCCGTAATAAGTAAGTGAGCAATTTATTAACCAGAGAGGATCTGATTTAGGTATCGGAATATTAAAATCATTAAATGATTCTGTAACACTATGAATATCCGGAAGGAAATTTATACTATAAGAAGTGAAAGTAAAAACTACTAAATCGTTTAAAGGAACTTGAATTGATGCAACAATTTGTTGATCAACAGGTAATTTAAAATTAAGGTCTTTCGTTTGGCAACAAGAATCGGAATTATCAGAATCTCCGCAACAACAACTAACTTTGTGTGAGTTTACATTGAGGGTTTTTACTTCACCATTACAATAAAGTATAGTCAATTCAGCACTTGAAGAAAGTGCTAAATAGAAAATAGAAAATATGATTGCTAAAAATCTTTTCATCCTAATTTATTACACAAAAGTAGAACATAAGTTTAATAACTTTACAAACAAAGTATCATTTAACATGGTCTTAACACGATTTATTAAACAATTTCCTTATTATTTCGTTTATTTGTCAGACAATAGTTCAAACAATGTTTAGAAAATTATATCATATACTTATTGCAATTTTATTGTTAACTTCAACAATGGGATTCTCTATATCTAAACATTATTGTGGTTCAAGATTAGTTTCAATTTCTATTGACCACGAAGAAAAATCTTGTTGTGACATGGATGGATGTTGCCATAATGATACAAAAGTATTCCAGCTTCAAGAAGAAGTCTTATTATCTCATGTAATGGAAAATAATTTGGTAAATAGTATTGACTTGTTATTTCCAAAATTTTATATAATAAGAGAGAGTATTCTTTTTGAAAACACGATGATAACATTTCAAATTTTCGATTCACCACCACCAATTAAAACACAAATCAGGCTTTCAAGTTTACAAACATATTTGTGTTAGTTTACGTGATGATTGCATAGTTAATCGACTGTATTACAGTTGATATATTAACTCATTAAAATCATTATATGTAAATTAATTATACTGATATGTTAAATAAAATCATCAAGTTCTTTTTGGAGAATAAGTTGGTAACCTATTTGGTTCTGATTATTTTCATTAGTTGGGGAATAATAAATTCTCCTTTTGGTTGGGATACAGGAATCCTTCCATCCGATCCCGTTCCTGTTGATGCTATTCCTGACATTGGTGAAAACCAACAAATAGTATACACAGAATGGCCGGGCCGATCACCACAAGATATTGAAGACCAAATATCATATCCATTAACAACATCTTTATTGGGTATTCCGGGTGTAAAAACCATACGAAGTAACTCCATTTTTGGAGTATCAAGTATATACATCATTTTTGATGAAGATATTGAGTTTTACTGGAGTCGTACTAGAATTTTAGAGAAACTAAACTCGTTACCTGCCGGAACATTGCCCGAAGACGTTTCCCCTACCCTTGGACCTGATGCAACTGCGCTTGGACAGATTTATTGGTATACCCTGGAAGGCAGAGATAAAGAAGGTAAACCTGCGGGAGGTTGGGATCCACACGAATTAAGAACAATTCAGGATTTTTATGTCCGCTATTCATTAACCTCTGCGAAAGGTGTAGCAGAAGTTGCATCTGTAGGTGGATTTGTAAAAGAATATCAAATTGATATTGACCCCAATGCTATGAAAGCCCACGGGGTAAACGTTGCACAAATCATGGCAGCGATTAAAAATAGTAATCTGGATATAGGTGCGCGTACCATAGAGTTCAACCGTGTTGAGTATTTGGTAAGAGCACTTGGTTATATTAAAAATCTGGAAGATTTAGAGAAAAGTGTTGTTACAGTTCGCGACAATGTTCCCATCCGATTAAAAGATGTAGCTAACATAAACTTTGGTCCTGCAACACGTCGTGGAGGATTGGATAAAGGTGGAGCAGAAGCTGTTGGAGGAGTTGTTGTAGCACGATTTGGAGCTAATCCTCTTGAAGCAATAGAAAACGTTAAAGCAAAAATAGCTGAAATTGAACCTGGCTTACCTTCCAAAACACTTGCTGATGGTACTGTGTCAAAAGTTTCTATTGTTCCCTTTTATGATCGCACAGGACTCATTAAAGAAACCTTAGGAACATTAGAAGAAGCCATAACACTTGAGTTATTAATCAGTATTCTGGTTGTAATTGTATTAGTTCTTAATTTACGGGCATCGTTTCTAATTTCCAGCTTACTACCTATTGGAGTATTAATTACATTTATAACCATGCGGCGATTTGGTGTCGATGCCAATATTGTAGCGTTATCAGGAATTGCAATTGCAATTGGGGTTATGGTTGATGTTGGCGTTGTATTTACCGAAAATATAATACGACATATCGATCTGCCCCAGAACCTTGGAGCCCGCGGAAAACAACTGCTCAATGTAGTGTACGAAGCTACCATTGAAGTAGCTGGTGCTGTTATAACAGCAATATCAACAACCATTATAAGTTTTCTTCCGGTATTTGCCATGGAAGCTGCTGAAGGAAAACTATTTAAGCCTTTAGCTTTTACAAAAAGTTTTACCATGCTTTCTGCATTATTAATTGGTTTAATTATAATTCCAACACTTGCTCATCTTGTTTTCTCCATTCGATTTGATAAAAATAAATACAAAAAAATCGGGAGTATTATTTTAATGATAGCAGGTGTAGCTTTTTCAATTTTATCTGGTAACTACATCGCTTTAGCATTAACCGCTTATGGTTTTAATAGTTTTTCATCAGAACGGTGGCCGGATATCATTAATAAATCAAGAAACAACTTAATAAACATAGGAATTACGATTGTTTTTGTTGTATTTTTCCTTACAAAGGCATGGCTGCCTTTAGGAGCTCAAAATTCTTTGTTTGCAAACTATATTTTTGTTATTGTAATAGTTGGAACTATTCTGGGAGCAATGAGTTTGGTAGTTCTTTTTTATCCAAAAATATTAAACTGGTGTTTAGAGAATAAATGGAAATTTTTAACTTTTCCTATAATTATTGTGGTATTTGGAATCACTACCTGGCAAGGCTTTGATAAACTTTTTGGTTTTATGCCTGAGTTTGTTAAAAAAACTAATATTTATTCTGGTTTAAACGCATCATTACCCGGAATTGGCAAAGAATTTATGCCATCATTGGATGAAGGATCATTCTT
>DMBU01000164.1 GCA_003446015.1 Bacteroidales bacterium
TCAAGAAAAGAACAATAAAAAATTTATTATAAATTATAAAGTAAACAATACTTCTTTCTTTTTATACTGAGTAGCTAAAATTTACACAAACTTTTTATTATCCCACTAGGATATGAAGTGATTCGTTTTTATGAGACATGTATTAAATAATAACTTTCTTCTTCCAGTTTCCGGTTAGGTAATAAGCAAAGGAAAGAATAAAACCTACAAACCATCCCATTGGAATAGCCCACCAGATACCTGTTTCTCCTAATCTATGAGAAAGAATCAACGCTCCCGGAATTCGAATTACCCATAAGGCAATTAAGGAAATAAACATGGGAATAAGCGTGTCGCCTGCACCTCGCATAACTCCTGCAATGGTAAACATAGCTGTAAATACAATATAAAATGCACCAACAATAATAAGATACTCTTTACCAATTCGAATTACCTCGGGATCATTGGTAAACAGACCTATAATAGAATTACTAAATATTAATACTGTTGCAGAAACTAAAACAGAAATAACCGATGACATTTTAAGTGTAGCAATAAATCCTGCTCTTACCCGATTCGTTTTATTAGCTCCTATATTTTGTCCTACAAATGTTGCCAATGCAGCTGAAAAGTTCATTGCCGCTAAAGATGCTAAAGAATCAATTCGCGTCGCAACCGAGTATGCCGCAATAACATTGGTGCCAAAGCCATTTACGATACTTATTAAAGCCATCATTCCTGCGGCAACAAAGGTTTGTTGTATTCCGGTTGGTAATCCGATTCGAATACTCTTTTTGAAAATCTCCCGGTCAAACTTAAGTCCTCTAAAAGCAAAATGAATGATTTTATGTGTTTTGTTTAAATAAATTACAGCACTAAAAAATGCACCTCCCTGCGCTATAACCGATGCAATGGCTACTCCTGCAATTCCCCATTTAAAAACTAACACAAAAAGCAAATCAAGACCAATATTAACTAAGGTAGAAATAATTAAAAAGTATAAGGGTGTTTTGGAGTCGCCTAAACCCCTTAATATTGCACTTGTCCCATTAAAGCCAAATGAAACAATAACTCCACCAATAAAAATGTTAAAATAAATTTTCGCTTGCGGAATAATTTCTTCGGGGAGTCGTAATAACCTAAAAATATCTTCGCTAAAATAAATCCCTATAATACTTATAGCTATTGAAGCAAAAAACAGAAAAATAAAAAGAGTATTGATTGTTCGTTTTACTTTTTCAATGTCTTTAGCTCCAAAATATTGGGCTATAACGATCGTACTCCCGGAGGCAATCCCAATAATTAAAGATAAAAAAGCGAAAATTATGGGGAAGGATGCACCCACAGCTGCTAAAGCTTCTTTGCCTATAAAATTTCCCACAATAACGCTATCAACAATATTATAAAATTGTTGAAAAACATTACCTAATAACATAGGGAGGGCAAACTTTAAAATTAGTGGACCTTCTTTACCTACTGTCAAATCTCTCATTCGGGAATCTTAAAAACATGCAAAGCTGCTCAAATAATTTATGGAATCAAAATTTCTAAAATAATAAAATGTAACAATCAAAATCAAGAAAAGTTATAAAAAAAGAAGGTGTTCAAAAAGTCTTTGTGGGACTTTGTGTCTTCTTTGAGTTACTTTGTGATATAATTACAAAATATTGTTACACAGAGTTTCACAAAGAATGCACAAAGTTTCGCTAAGTAAAAATTAGCAATTTACCAATTTCCAAAACTTTCTGGACATCTTCTTAAAATATAATAATCTGAACTTAAACTCTGTCTAATTCAACTGTAAAATGCCTCATAATTGGTGCTTCATCAATTATTTTTAATCCTTTTTTGATTTGATCTCTTCGGTCAAAAACATTTTTTAAAGCAACAGCAATCACATCCATATGATTATTGGTATATACTCTTCGAGGGATAGCCAGTCTAAGTAATTCAAGAGCAGGATAACGGTTCTCTCTTGTTTCCGGATCACGATCAGCTAATAAGGCTCCAATCTCAACACCTCGTATACCCGCCTCAAGGTATAATTCAACGGCTAAGGTTTGTGCCAGAAATTCCTCTTTTGGTAAATTAGGTAAGAATTTTTTAGCATCAACAAAAATAGCGTGCCCACCATATGGTTTTTGAACAGGTACACCAAAACCGGTAAGTCTTTGTCCTAAATAAGCCACCTGATTTATTCTTGTTTCAAGATAATCAAATTCTGTTCCTTCATCTAATCCCTGAGCCAGAGCATTCATGTCTCTTCCCGACATTCCACCATAGGTAATATAACCTTCAAAAATAATATTGAAAACGGTTGCTTTTTTAAATACATCCTGACTTTTTAAACCAATAAAACCACCCATGTTTACAATTGCATCTTTCTTGCTGCTCATGGTCATTCCATCGGCATACGAAAACATCTCCTTTACGATTTCTTTTATAGTTTTATTCTCGTATCCTTTTTCGCGAATCTTAATAAAATACGCATTCTCGGCAAAACGAGCCGAGTCGTAGTAAACAGGAATATTATATTTATCAGCAACTTTACGAATAGCTTTCATGTTTTCTATTGAAACAGGCTGGCCTCCTGAGGAGTTACAAGTTACTGTTAATACGATCAATGGAATCCTTTCCGGAGTATACTTTTGAATTGTTTTTTCTAATTTCTGAAGATCCACATTACCTTTAAAAGGATGGTCAATTTCAGTATCGAAAGCCTCATCAATGGTACAATCAATAGCTTTGGCCTTTCTGAATTCAATATGACCTTTCGTAGTATCGAAATGCGAGTTTCCGGGAACAATATCTCCTTCTTTGATTAATGCCGAAAATAAAACATTTTCAGCCGCACGTCCCTGGTGAGTTGGTAAGAAATATTCAAATCCCAGTAATTCCTTAATTTTATCTTTTAACTTATAATAAGAAGAAGCCCCGGCATAACTTTCGTCGCCTAGCATCATGGCCGACCATTGTTTGTCGCTCATGGCACCGGTTCCTGAATCGGTTAACAAATCAATAAATACCTGTTCGCTTTTTAGGTTGAAAAGATTGTATTTAGCTTCTTTAATCCATTGTTCACGCTCTTCGCGAGTACTTTTTTTGATGGTTTCAACCATCTTAATTTTATATGATTCTGCAAATGGGAGTTCCATAATATATAATTTTATGATTAAACAAAATGAAATGTGATTTTTAAAAAATCGAAAGGAATTCTCCTGAAGGAGAATGGTTAAAAGATGAAAGAGTCTCTCTTCTTAATATTTAGAAAAACATTCTTTGCTGAAAATACTATGTTAACAGATATTTTCATTCAGCTTAATTTGATTTGCAGCACAAATATACGAGTTTCTATAATAATTGCCTAAAATTAAATACTTTTGTACAAAATTGAGAATCGTAAAATCGAGTTAAAATGTTGTAATTCAGTGTAATGATGAGTAGATTTCTTTCAGTATTAATGTTGTTGTTTTTAGTAAGTTTTTCATTAAAATCTCAAAATACTATCCCTGATTCGATAAGTAATAAGAATAAACGTGAACTTGTACAAGTGAGTCCGGTTACTGATTCCTTATTAACTTTTAAGGATTCAATTAGTAACATTCAAAAAGGGGATTCATTAGTAAAATTGCAGAGCATTTCAGGTTTAAAAAGCTTATCCGTTTTACCGGACACCTTATCGGCTGACAGTATTTTTAATGATACTGTTTTTATTCGTGCTATTGTCACTGAGTCTGATATCTATGATTCTGTTTTAAGTCATGTTAAAGATTCTCTCTATTTTGAAAAGCCGGATTCGATTTATTATGTTATTCATAATTTAAATAATCTCATAGAGGATGAATTATTGCTTTTAAATGATACCACAAAACAAGCCATAAGTAAACTTATTGATTATTCCCGAAACCGTGAAATAAAGTCTGTTGTTGAATACTTAAAGGATAAATTAGAGAAACAAAGCTTACTTACAAAATCAACGGACACCTCTTTGCAAGTTTTAAACGATTCAATCAGCAAGGCAATTGCATACCTGTTAAAAAGAATTCCTGTTGATTCAGTGAAATTCTCATTCACAAATCTTAATAATGATTCAATATTATTTGAATCGGCAGAAAGTGATGTCGATTCAATTCACTTAAATTTATACGATAATAGGGGAGAATATGCGGTTTTATGGATAAAAAAATCAGACTTAAACGTGTTTGATGTATACCTTGAAGATGGGGTATATCTTGAAAAAGCAAAATCTCGTAAGCTGGTTGATCATAAAGTCGATACGGATTTTATTATTCCGGAAATCAGAGAAGTGAGAAAAGTAGATATAACGGTTGCAATTTGGGATTTTGAAGGATTAGCTGATATTAAATTCAGTCAGGGATATATTTCACCATCATGGGCCGAAGGTGGTGAAAGTAGTATGTCAGCAATATCTGTTCTGAGGTATAGTGCTGATTATTCTTATGGTAAAAAACGAAATTTCGATACTGACTTTGAATACAGATTAGGTTATTTAAAGGCTGGTGATAATGAAATGCAAAAAAATGATGATAAGTTTGAGATAAATGCTAAGTATGGTAAACAGGCTATAAATAGCTGGTATTATAGTGGTTTATTTAATTTTAAGACACAATTTTTTAAAGGGAAGGAATACTTAAATGATTCTACAATTAATACCGTGTCAAATGTTCTTTCACCTGCATATCTTGTGTTCTCTTTGGGATTGGATTATAAACCAAGCAATAAATTAACGATCTTATTTTCGCCACTTACTTCAAAATTTACAATTATGGCCGATACCGTTAATTATGATCAAACACGTTTTGGTGTTGGACAAAATGAATTTATCCGGAAAGAAATAGGTGCTTATATTAAAGCTATTTCCAAACTAAAATTCAGAGACAATATTGAGCTGGAAAGCAAAATTAATTTTTTCACAAATTACATCGATAATCCGCAGAATATTGATGTTGACCTGGAGGCTAATCTGAATGTTAAACTTACCGATTATATAAAAATGTCGGTACATGCTCACTTTATGTATGATGATAATGTTACATTTATTGATCAGACTGGGAGAGAAAGAGGAGCCAGATCACAGTTTAAGGAATTATTTGGAATAGGGTTTATGTACAGCTTTTAATTCATAATTCTAGTTATGAACTAATCTTATCGGTTTAAACGATCCATGTATTTCTGTATGATTTCTTTTTTATAATTTTCAGCTTTTACTTGTCGTTCTTTATATTCTGTCCGCGATTCTGATCCATTCTTGGGTTCAAATAGTTTCGAATCGTTTAATTCTTTTTGAAACTCATCATTAAAATAAAACTCAATTAATAGTTCAGGTTTAATTTCCCATAGATTTATAGAATTATCGCTTGATGCACTTAAAATATATCTATTATCATTGCTTATATCAACATCGTTAACAGGTAAACTGTGTCCTAAAAAAGTATAAATATCTTCACCTGTTTTAACATCCCAAATTATTACTGAAGCATCGTAAGACCCGGAAACCAGATAATGGTCATTACTGCTGAATTTTACACTCATTACACTCCGTTCATGCTTGGTAAGGACATGAAATATCTCCATCTTTTCCAGATCCCAAATTTTTATGTTATTATCACGAGATGAGCTTGCCAGGTATTTTCCATCATTGCTAAAATCCAATGAATAAATATTACTGCCATGACCAGAAAAAGTATGAATCAATTCGAAATTATCGAAGGTATATATTTCAATTGAACCATCCTGCGAACCACAGGCAATTAAATTATTGGCTTCTGAAAATGCTACAGCTAAAACACTTTTTTTGTTATTTTCAAAAACATGCAAAGTTTTACCTTCAGCAATATCCCAAAGTCTGAAGTTATTATCAAAGGAACCACTTACTAAATAATCGGCATTTCTTGATAATCCGACTGACCATACCGATGTTGAATGACCGGAAAGAGATTTTACATAAGTTCCATCAGTATTCCATACATTAATGGTTTTATCACCACCACTAAAAAAATATTTCCCGTCATTGGAATATTCTAATTCGTAGATGGTGGCATAATGCCTTTTTAATTGAGTAATAGGCTCTAATAAAGCAAAATCCCAGATTATAATTGATTCATCCTTAGAACCGCTGATAAATTGATTTCCATCCGGACTAAAAGAAACTGAATGAACCTGATCTGAATGTTTTTTTAATGAAGTAAGAAGTGTGTTGTCTTTTTGAGCAAATAAATCAACTGTAAATAAGTTAAAAAGAAATATAAGGAGAATTACTGGTTTAAAATTTCGCATAGTAATCCTATAAATAGGCAAATTTATCTTCTTTTATCAATAAAGTATTTGGCAACAATCATCCCGCAAGCTACTGTACCTCCTACAGCGATTCCCAGATTTACACCACTGGCACTATTGCTTGTAAAGTTCTCGGGATTGTTTGTGAGAATAAGAGTTGCTGTAGCTAAAGCCAAGCCTCCGGCAACATAGAGCATTAAATTGTCGTTTTTCTTTCTTCTTCTGGCAAGATTGGCATAATTAACATAATCATTTGTTTCAAGATTAACGACCTGATATTTAAACTGTTGATAATTCTTATTTAGTGTAAGCTCAGTATTATTTTGAGTAATTAGTAAAAGTGAATTGTTCGATTCACCCGGACTGAGCGAGTATGATAACTTGAAAAATAATAAACAAAAAACTAATAGTACAATCTTTCTCATTTCTAATTGCTTTTTTTGTAGCAAAACCACCATTTAATCAAAACTACTATAAATAGACTAAAAATACCAAAATTTAAAGATAATAATTATCAACTATTTACACACTAACTTAAAATTAATTATGACCATATGTTGAAAAAAAATTTATCCTAAACTTTTTTTGATAAAATTGATGCAAATATAAGATCAAAAATGGATTTTTCTAAATGGAATTATACCTTCTTCAATATTCACATAAAACCTAAGAATTCAATATGTTATTTAAGTTGAATAAAATTGATCATAATCACTTTGTGATATTTTCAAGCATTCTAAGTTAAATTTCAATTCCTTTTGTTTTTTCTTTTTTAGGTTTAACAGGTTCATCTTTAAAATCAGGATACATGTCTTTTAAAAACAAATTTCGCAATGAATCCATCTCATGCATCATTTCTTTAAAATGGAACATTTCATTCTCAAACTGATTCATAAAAAAATCATCATCGAAAAAATGTTGCTGGTAAAATGTGTCTTCGTCAAAGAAACTATTAAATGGATCATGAATAATATTACTGCCATGATTGAAAAAGAATGGTCTAAATCTATTAAAAATACTATCGATATTTAATTCTTCTGTATTTCCGTTTGGATAGGTATAAATGTACGTATAAGATGAATCATATCGAATAATATTTCCATGATCATCATACTCTTTATTAACTTTAATATCAATTTTAGGATTTGCAGAAACGGTATCCTTTTCAATCTTAGTTTGATTTTTGTGTGGGATTCCCGTATTATTAAATGAAAAAGAGATGAATGATGCTAAACTGATAAGGATAATTGCAATGATAAAAGTTTTTCTCTTTGTCATAGTAGCCTCCTTTCCGATTTAATTCTTAAATTAATTTAGATTATGTTTAATGCTTTTCCACCAGTTATAAAACTGATCCTCTGTTAGTATTTCTTCACCAAATTGTTGCAGATAAATTTCTTTTTCTTTTTCAGAAATATGCTTTTTTATGATATGATAATTCCAATCATCTCTTACCGGAATATAATATCCTCCCAGGAAATTATATGTTGGTTTAAAAAAGTTTTCTTTTGCAGCCATATCATTAAGTTTTAGTGAAACGAAACTCAATAAGCCATTATTAGATAAAAAAATTATAAGATTTAGATTTATATTCGAAAATTCAAATACTATGCCAAGGTTTTAGTTATGAGCTTGTTGTGACAAAATGTCGGGGTAATTAAAACCAACTGTCTTTTACTAATTCGGTAATTGTGAATAGTGCAAAAATTACACTCGCAATTCCATTTGTTGTAAAAAATGCAAGATTCACTTTACTTAAATCATTGGGTTTAACCAAAGTATGTTGGTAGAAAAGCAGTCCAATAAATAAGCTTGATCCAATCCAGTAGAGTATTCCAAAATGTTCAATATATCCTGCAAATATTGTTATTGATGCAGAAAGTATATGAATCAGGATTGATGCATTTAAGGCGCCTCTCTTTCCAAAAAATACGGGGAAAGATTTTAATTCTTCTTCTTTGTCAAAATCCAGATCTTGTAAAGCATAAATAATATCAAAGCCGCTAACCCAAAACAAAACAACAAATGAATATAAAACCGGCAAAAGATCAAACTTTCCTGTTACTGCCAAATATGCGCCAATAGGTGCCAGGGACAATCCCAAACCTAAAATCAAATGACATAAAGCAGTAAATTTCTTGGTTAAACTATAGCCCAGAATTATTAATAATGCAACTGGCGATAATTTGAAGGTGAGCTCATTAATAAAATAAGTAGTTGCAATAAATAATACCGAATTAATCATTACAAACAATAAGGCCGATTTAGCTCTGATAATACCTGCAGGTATTTCACGTATAGCTGTTCTTGGATTTTTAATATCAATTTCACGATCAATAAAGCGATTAAACGCCATAGCTGCATTTCGTGCAAAAATCATACACAAAACAACTAAAATGAATAGTTTCCAGCTAAAAGACGATTCGGATTGATGTAATGCTAAAAAGTAGCCAATAAAAGCGAATGGCATTGCAAAAATAGTATGGCTAAACTTCACTAATGATAGGTAGTTTTTAACTTTCTTCTTTGTTTTTTTAATCATCTCCTATAAATAAAAAATGAGCATTTAACATGCTCAGTAAGTTCTGGTTTTGCTCTTTGTTATTCAAGAGCAAGATTTATGAGCTTTTCTTTATATATTTCATAGTTTTCATCATCGAAGCATACAAAATATACGTTTTTTATTTTCTTGTTTTGCTTTAAAAAATGGTTTACTGTTCGTATTGCAATTCCGGCAGCCATTTCTTTTGGAAAACGATAAACACCGGTACTTAGGTTGGGAAAAGCAACTGAATCAATTTTGTTTTCTAATGCAATTTGCAAACTGTTTTTATAACAATGTTCAAGTAATTCTGGTTCATTATTTGTTCCTCCGTGCCATACCGGCCCAACAGTATGTATAACGAATTTAGCCGGTAACAGATATGATCTGGTAATTTTAGCTTCGCCAGTTTCGCAACCATTCAATGTTTTGCACTCATTTAATAGTTCTGGTCCTGCTGCACGATGAATAGCTCCATCTACACCACCACCACCTAATAAAGTTTTATTGGCAGCATTTACGATGGCTCCGACTTCCATTTTTGTTATATCACCTTTTACCAGTTCAATATTTGGCATTTATTTAGATTTTAGATTTAGCACAAGTCTGTTTTTTCAACTCTTGTTACCTTATTTGAGCTCCAAGTTCTTGTTCGTATACTCTGATAAAGTTATTCATTATTTTATCAATCTGTTTATCAGTTAGTGTTTTATTCTCGTCTTGCAAAATGAAACTTACTGCATACGATTTTTTATTCGCACCTAATTTTTCTCCTTCAAATACATCAAACAGCGATACACTCTTTAAAAGCTTTCTTTCAGATTTATAAGCTAATTCTTTAATTTTTGAAAATTTAAGCTCTTTATCGATTAATAACGCTAAATCTCTGCGAACTTCCGGATACTTTGGAATCTCATTATATCGAATGTTATTTTTGGCTGCCGACTTTAACACATTATTCCAGGAGAACTCTGCAAAATATACAGGTGAATCGATATCAAATTCTTTTAGAAGTTTTTTATGTAGCGTTCCGAAATGTACAAGCTGTTTATTACTAAACTCATAACTTAATCCTTCTGCAAATATGTCAGAAGAAACTTCATTGCTATTTATTTGATTTAAATCAAAGCCTAATCTCTCAAGAATGTTTTCAACATAAGTTTTTAAATAAAAGAAATTAGTAGCTTCTTCTTTGATAATCCAGCTTTCGTTTGTTTTGTTTCCTGCAATGAAGATCGCTAAATGCTGTTCTTCATTATATTTCTTAAGTGGATTATCACTTTCAGAATCGTTTAAATAATAACAATTCCCAAATTCATATAATTTTAAATCGGGATTTCGTCTGTTTCTGTTATAAGCAACTGATTCTAAACCGCCAAACAATAATGTTTGTCGCATTACATTTAAATCCTGACTTAAAGGATTGAATATTTTAACAAGATTTTCAGGTTTATATGATTCAAGATTATTATAGTAATCAGCTTTTGTTAGCGAATTGCACATAATCTCATGAAAACCATTGGCGGTTAAAATATCTGAAATGGTGTTTTGAATTTTTTCTTTATCTGGTTTTTGCGAGTAAGATAAGCTGGAATTTACATGTTCAGAGATTTCAATATTGTTGTATCCATAAATGCGCAATATTTCTTCAATAACATCGGCTTCACGCAATACATCAACACGATAGGTAGGAACCTCAAGATTTAATTTCTCATTATCTTCAGATACTATTTTAATATCTAAGGATTCTAAGATTTTTTTAACCTTCTCTTTTTCAATTTCTTTTCCGATTAGTCTCTTTAAATTTCTGAATGTTAATTCAACTTTATAATCTTCAACTGGTTTAGGATAAACATCAATTATTTCTGAAGAAATCTCACCTCCGGCAATTTCTTTAATTAATAATGCAGCACGTTTAAGTGCATAAACAGTTATGTTTGGATCTGATCCACGCTCGAATCTGAACGATGCATCGGTATGCAATCCGTGTCGTTTGGCTGTTTTTCGAACATAAACGGGATTGAAATGAGCACTTTCAATAAACACATTTTTTGTATCTTTTGTTACACCCGACTTAATTCCTCCGAAAACACCAGCAATACACATTCCTTCTTTCTCGTTACAAATCATTAGATCTTCACATGAAAGTTTCCTTTCTTCTTCATCGAGCGTTACAAAAGGAGTTGCTTCAGCTAAAGTTTTTATGATAACTTTATTTCCTTCGATCTGATCAGCATCAAAAAAGTGTAAAGGCTGACCCGTTTCGTGTAATACAAAATTCGAAATATCAACCAGATTGTTTATCGGATTTAAACCTATTGCTTTTAATCTGTTTTGCAACCATGCAGGAGATGGACCCACTTTTACATTGGAAACGGTAACTCCCGAATATCTTGGACAGGCTTCAGTATTTTCAACAATAATTTCAACAGGAAGATTATTGTTATCTACTTTAAATTGATCAACTGAAGGTTTTAAAAGTTCAGTTTTTTTAGTCTGACCTAAATAAGCGGCCAGATCACGAGCAGTTCCTATGTGTGAAGCTCCATCAATTCTGTTTGGAGTTAATCCAATTTCAAAGACAGTATCCGTTTCTACTTTAAAATATTCTTTTGCAGGCATTCCTGTTTTAGCAGAACTGTCAAGTACCATTATACCTTCATGTGATAAACCCAATCCAATTTCATCTTCGGCACAGATCATTCCTTCCGAAGGTTCGCCGCGCATTTTCGCTTTCTTAATGATGAACTCTTCGTTTCCTGAATAAAGTTTAGTCCCGACAGTTGCTACCACAACTTTCTGACCCTCCGCAACATTAGATGCTCCGCATACAATTGGTAATTTCTCTCCATTTCCTATATGAACCATTGTGACCGAAAGTTTATCTGCATCCGGATGTTTTTTGCAAGAAACAACTTCTCCAATAACCAATCCTTCTAATCCTCCTTTAACTGATTCGAAGTGCTCCGTTCCTTCAACCTCAAGTCCGGTGTTTGTAAGTATTTTAGATATTTCTTCGACCGATAATTCGGTATTGATATAAGTCTTAAGCCAGTTGTACGATATTTTCATGATAAATTATTTGTCTGATTGCAATAAAGCGAAATGCAAAAATATAAAAAAATGAGCAGGATTTTGTAATAGTTTGGAGTTTATAGTATGATCTTTAATCTAATGTTGTTTGGGGTCGCAAATTTTGGTATGTAGACATTCTTGATCTCGAAAATTATTATAAATAAAAGAGTATTATTTTCTTCTTTTTTAGTAATGTTTATTCTCAATTTTTTTAACAAAATTGATTCTAGATTAATACCGAAAACCTGCATTTTGATCGAGTAAAATAGCCAATTTGTCTATTGGTTTATACCATTAAATCATGCGCTACGTATTTATTGTAAAAACAATGAATTAATAACAAAATTAATATTTAAGGATATGATATATTTTAATAACCAAAAGGCTTGTGTAATTTATTTAAAGCAAAAAAACACTGCTTATATAGCTGTTGACGGATTTGTTGATTCAATATCGGTTAGAAAATTGATGATAAAAATCCTTGAATTAAGTTTAAAGACTAATGTGAAATACTTGTTAGTTGATACATTAAAATTAGAGATAATAAGAGATGATGATATTAAATGGATTCTTCAGGAAATTTATCCTGGTTTTAAATTAGCTCCTCTAAAAAGAATTGCTTATGTCAAACCTGAAAATGTTTTTGGAGTAAATTCAGTTAAAAAATTAATTCCACAAAATACATTAAAGGAATTTAAAGAGTTCTTAAGTATTGAGGAGGCTGAAAAGTGGATCTTTAAAAGCGCAAATAGTAAAGCTTTAGTGTAATAATTATGCCTAATAGGATGTGTATGCATGTTTTCGTTTTACAAAAAAGTGGTTAAAAGGCGAGATTGTTGTTTTAACAAAAGAAAACTTTGGTTGTGGAGGTGCTTCTAATCATTTGTTTAGGCATCCAAAACGTTCGCATAAAGATTTTATTAATTTTCGTACTAAAGACGAAGAATTAAAAGCAAACCACGATTTAATGGAAGATTGGGTGAGTCACACAAAATTGTACCAACCTGAAAATGACTATTCAATTTATGGCCCATTGAAAATGTTAGTTAGATAAAAACTATTAAATCGGTATGCATCATTGAAAGTCCCTAATCTTTTCTTTAACTTTAGCAAAAAAATGGATGGAAAGGGAGACCCAAATAAAAGATTCTTTTAAAAATGAACTGCTAATATTGTTCTTTATTAGTGTCGGGGTTTTTCTTTTCATTTTATTTTTTCAGCCTTTTCCTCTCGATAAACTGGATTATAACGAAAGACTTCTTTATGTAACCGGATTTGGGGGAATTACTTTTCTTTGGGGCTACATTGTTATCGTTTTTACACCTGTTTTAAGTCCAAAATGGTATAAGAAAAACAAAGAGGAGAATGGCCCTTCATTTATTCTTAGTATTATTTTACTTGTATTAACAGTTACATCTTTTGCCTTTTATATCCGTTATGTTGGGAAAACCTACCTATCGCTGTATATCATGTTTAAAACTTTATTGGTATGTCTTTTACCTGTTATTATATTGGCAATACTCTACAAAAATAAATCACTTGAAAGGATAATAGAGATTTTACAAATTCAAAACAAATTGTATCTACTTAAAATAAAGGAATATGAATTATCTGCTGAAGATGAAAAGCTTGATATCTATTCGGATAATAAAACGGATAAACTAAGCTTAAAATATAGAAACCTTGTTTTGATAAAATCCGCAGATAATTATATTGAGATTTATTTTCTGGAAAATGATCAGGTAGAAAAAAAATTACTGCGAAATACACTTAAAAATATTGAGGAAGAGTTAGCACATAGAAAAAGTTTTATTCGTTGTCATCGTACAAGCATTATTAATGTTTTTTATATAGATAAATTAGTAAAAAGTTATAGTGGTTACAGTTTAAAAATGAGTTGTTTTGAAGATGAGATTCCTGTTTCCAGGAAATATTTAATGCAAGTTAAAGAAGCAATTAGCTCTTTCGAATAGGAGGTTAACCATCCCTAAAAAACCTCATTCGCCCCATTTATGTTTTATTACTCCCATTCCCTGTGTTATACAGCCCATTTGTTTTTAAAACCTTCATTTGGGGTGTAACTTGCTATCATATAAAATAAGAAGGAACCATGACAAACTTTGTAGATAACTATTGCGAATTTCCTGCAGTATTGCGCAGGCCAATGTGGAGAATCTGGCATAATCTTTTAAATCGATTTGTAAAAGATAGTACTGTAAATTTTATGAATTACGGATATGCAGGACTAAATGGAGATCAACCCATAGAATTGGAAAAAATTGATGAGTCGGATCGTTATTGTATTCAACTTTACGATCATGTTGTACGAAGCGTAAAGCTTGAAGATAAAAAAGTTTTAGAAGTGGGATCCGGACGAGGAGGTGGAGCTCATTACATTGCCCGTTACTATAAACCTAAAAAATATACCGGTGTTGATATTTCATCGGGTGTTATTAAATTCTGTAATAGAGAGTACAAGGTTCCGGGATTATCTTTTGTTGAAGGCAGGGCAGAAAAAATACCATTTGATGCAGAAAGTTATGATGCAGTTGTTAATGTTGAATCGGCGCGTTGTTACACTAATTTAAATACTTTCTTTAGGGAAGTTCACCGAATTCTGCATCCTGACGGACATTTCTTATTTGCAGATATGATTGAGAAATCGGAAGTAGAAGATATTCGAAATAAACTTCATGCTTGTGGTTTTAAAACATTAAAAGAAACTGAAATTACGCAAAATGTAGCTAAAGGACTTGATCTGGATACTCATCGAAGAGAAATGTTGATCAATAAAAAAATTCCCAGAATTTTGAAATCGTTATTTGAAAAATTTGCCGGAACCAAAGGATCAACACGTTACGAATCATTTAATAATGGCAAATTCCAATATTGGAGCTTTGTTTTAACAAAAGATATGGCTTACTCATTTTAATTTACCATTATTGAACTTTAATCCATATAAGGTGTTTCCAACAAATACCAGTTTATAAGATAATTAGAAATTGAAATTATAGTAAAATGTTAATGAATAGAATGGAAAAAAATAAAATAAAATATGCATCTCAACATAAAAAGGAATTTATCATTGAGTTAAGAGAAAAGGTGTCAGGTTATTTTGAAACTAATCGCATTTCTGAATACGGAAACCTGAATCTGGTATTCAAAACAATTTTCATGATTACTCTTTATCTTACTCCATATTTTTTGATGATTACAGGAGTGGTAAATTCATTTTTCGCTGTGTTTATGTTGTGGATAATTATGGGTTTAGGGAAAGCAGGTGTTGGGATGGCTGTAATGCACGATGCTAATCATCGTTCATATTCAAAAAATCAGCTAATTAACAAATGGATGGGGAATACTCTATATTTGTTGGGAGGTTCTCCTTTCACATGGCAACATCAGCATAATACCTTGCATCATGGATTCACTAATATTGATGGACATGATGAAGATATTGACCCGGGTTCTGTTTTAAGATTTTCTCCCCATAAACCCTTACTTAAAATGCATAAATACCAACACATTTACGCATGGGTTTTTTATGGTTTAATGACCATGCTATGGATAACCACAAAAGATTTTAGACAATTGTTCAAATATAAAAAAGAAGGTGTAACATTAAGCAATACTAATTCTTATAATCAAATCTTAGCATCCTTGATCATATCTAAAATAGTTTACTATGCCATTTTCATGATAATACCAATGATTTTCTTGCCTTTAGCCTGGTATTGGATTATTCTCTTTTTTATTGCTATGCACTTTACCAGTGGATTTATATTAACTATAATTTTCCAAACAGCTCATGTTGTGCCAACTTCGGAATATCCATTGCCCGATAAGAATGGTACTTTAGAAAATAATTGGGCTGTGCATCAACTTTACACAACCTCTGATTATTCTCCTAAAAATAAAATATTTTCATGGTTTATTGGAGGGCTGAATTATCAGGTCGAACATCACTTATTCCCAAATATTAGTCATGTTCATTATCGTAAAATATCGGTCATTGTTAAAGAAATGGCACATAAATACAATTTACCTTACCATGTTCAGCCAGGATTTTTAAGAGCCTTACGGGAGCATGCCAGAATGTTAAAGAAACTGGGTAGAGTTTATGCTACTTAAAAAGCTTTACTTTAATTGCTGCTAATCCTTTTTGACCTCTTTCAACTTCGAAGCTAACCATGTTACCTTCTTTTATTTCTTCAAGAAGATTGTTAACATGGACAAATACACTTTCTTTGGTTTCAGAGTCTTTTATAAATCCATATCCTTTTGATTCGTTAAAAAAAGCAACAACGCCTTTTCTAACAGGATCTTCTTGTTGCGAAGGATCACTTTTGGGTACACCTAATTCAATGTCTTCTAGTTTTACCTTTTTCTTTTTGGTTGGATCAGGAGGAGTAGAAGTTATCATGCCATTTTCATCAACATAAGCAATCATATCGTCAAGGCTACTTTTTGTTTCATTTTCTTTCCTGGCAATTCTCTTCTTTTCCTTATCCTTTCTCTTTTTTTCTTTTTTGCTTCTTACTTCTTTCTTGTTAAAAGTCTCTTGTGATCTACCCATAAATTATAATTGTTTTTATTAATTGTATTTATCTTAAAGTTTATATTAATATTCTAATAGTGCGCAGTTTTCTTTTAGTAGCATTTTTAGTTTCGATAAACCCCTGCTTTTTATTTGCCTTATTCGTTCAGTTGACATATCATATTCCAACGCAATATCATGTAACGAATAAACAGGGGTATTAAATAATCCGAATGACATGGTTAATATCATCGATTCTCTTTTTGTAAGCTTGTTTAATGCCCTTCTGATATTTGTAACAAGCGACTCTACCATGGAATCATTATCCGGAGCTGGTATGTTACCTGTTTGAACAATATCGTATAAACTAAAATCGCTATCGCTCTCATTGGATAAGGGCATATCGAATGAGATTTGCCTCATTCTTATATCATTTGCCTGCTTAACTTCATCGCTGGTTAATTCAAGATAATTGGCAATTTCATCATTGGTTGGATCTCTTTCAAATTCATTTTCTAAGAACGGTATAGCCCTTGTAATTTTATTTATCGACGAAATCCTGTTTAAAGGTAGTCGAACTATTCTAGTTTGATCAGATATGGCCTGAATAATAGATTGTCGAATCCACCATACTGCATAAGATATAAACTTAAATCCTCTGGTCTCATCAAATTTCTTTGCGGCTTTTACCAATCCTACGTTTCCCTCATTTATTAAATCTGAAAATGATAAACCTTGATTCTGGTATTGTTTTGCTACCGATATTACAAAACGTAAGTTTGCCACGACTAATTTCTCAAGAGCCACTTCATCACCATTCCTAATTCGTACAGTTAAATCAACTTCTTCTTCGGCAGATATTATTGAATATTTGCTAATTTCATGAAAATACCGACTAATTGATTCATCTGCTCGCTGAGTTATTTGCTTTGTAATTTTTAGTTGTCGCATTAATTCCTTCGTTAATTATAAATTATATCTATAAATTTTAAAAGACATAGAATAATCTTTGATTAAGTTTAAATAATTATACTATTAGAAAAATTGAATAAACCTTTTAATAAAGATACAAAACAATTTAATTTACAACTTTCACATTTATAGCTGATAATCCTTTGTCGCCTTGTTTGGTTTCGAATTCAACTTCTTGTTCAGGATCAAGTCGTCCGTATGGACTAACTAAACCAGTTCTGTGAACAAAAATATCTTCGCCATTTTCCGATGCAATAAAACCAAAACCTTTTACTGCATTATACCATTTTACTTTTCCTTTTGCCATGATTGTTTTTCTGATATTATTTAATAATCTGTTCTTTTCGGCTTGGCTTCATTTACAATTATTTCTCTTTCCTTAAAAGTAGTTCCGTTTAGGGTTTTAATTGCTTTTTCAGCTTCTTCATCGTTATCCATAGTAACAAATCCAAAACCTTTGCTTCGGCCGTTGAATTTATCGGTGATAACTTTAAAAGAGCTAACTGTTCCATGATCTTCAAAAAGTTCCTTTAGGTCATTTTCATTTACCTTATAATCAAGGTTTCCTACGTAAATGTTCATAATTTTATTTTTTATTGGTTTGCTTCTGATACACAATAAAATATCTGTTCTGATAAAATTAGTTCAACTGCATTTTGTGTATGAGTGCGAGTTAAGCAATAATTTCGTCTGAACAAATGTTAGTTTCATAAAAAACTGTGATCAAAAATTTCAAAATTAGGATTTTAAAAGAAGGCTGTGATGAACTAAAAATGTTAAGTGAATTAGTAAATAAAGCACAAATTCTTAACCCTGTAATTTTTGTAAAGGTAAGCTTTTATTTTCAGGGTATTACTATCTAATTGCTTTTATCTTATAAATCAATAAAATCCAATACAAATTTATCATTGATTAAGAAAAAAGAAGAACATATTGATACTTCATGCTATTTGAATATCTTTGCGTATTAAATAAAAACCTTGGAGGTGAGATGAATAAACCCTTAATTTTAGTAACAAACGACGATGGTGTAAATGCAAAGGGAATTGCGGCATTAATTGAAATGGTAAAACCTTTGGGTGAAGTGGTGGTTATGGCTCCTTTTCATGGTAATTCAGGTATGTCGCATGCAATTACAGTAAAAGTACCAATCAGATATAAAAAAATACGAGAAGAAAAAGATTTAACAATATATGGATGTAATGGAACACCTGTTGATTGTGTGAAGCTGGCAATGAGTGAGATTTTACATCGTAAACCTGATGTTTTGGTTTCTGGTATTAATCATGGTTCAAATGCATCTATAAGTATTATTTATTCAGGTACCATGGGTGCAGTTATTGAAGGATGTGTGAACGGTGTTCAATCTATCGGGTTCTCACTCTTAGATTATTCAAGTGATGCCGATTTTTCTCCGATTTTAGAACATGGTAAAAAAATTGTTTCTAATGTTTTAGAAAACGGATTACCCAAAGCAACTTGTTTAAATGTGAATTTCCCTGCCATTAAAAGTGAAGAAATAAATGGTGTTAAGATTTGTCGCCAGGCTAAAGGTATGTGGAAAGAAGAATTTGAAAAACGTTTAGACCCTCGAAGTGGTGAATACTTTTGGTTAACCGGATATTTTGAAAATTGTGAAAATGGTTCAACCGATACTGACGAATGGGCATTGGCTAATAATTTCATTTCAATAGTTCCTGTTGAGATTGATTTCACAGCATATGATCATATAGATTATTTTAAAAAATGGAATTATGAAGTCAAAAGTTGATAACCTGAGATTAGGACTGTTGCTTGGAATTATTGCACCAGCATTAACCATGTTAATTATTTATCTTATTCAATTTACAAATTTTAACCTGTCAGAACTGGTTGATTTATTAGTTGAGAAAAAAGTATTTACAAAAATCGTTAGCCTTTGTGTTATTCCAAATCTTGCATTATTCTTTTTATTTTTAAATAAGAATTATTATTACTCAGCACGTGGCGTGTTAATGGCGACTGTACTATTTGCTTTATTCGTTTTTATAACCAAGTTTACACTCTAAATGAGATATTATATTATTGCAGGCGAGGCTTCCGGAGATTTGCATGGATCTAACCTTATGAAAGGCCTAAAGATTGTTGATTCCAAAGCAGATTTTCGATTCTGGGGTGGAGATTTAATGCTTGCTCAAGGAGGGACGATCGTAAAGCATTACAAAGAAACTGCAATAATGGGGTTTGTTGAGGTATTAATGAATCTAGGAAAAATAAAACGATTTTTTGCAGAATGTAAATCCGATATTCAAAGCTATAAGCCAGATGTGTTAATTTTAATTGATTATCCGGGTTTTAATCTACGTATGGCTGAATTTGCAAAGTCTATTAATTTAAAATGTTATTATTATATCTCACCAAAAATTTGGGCGTGGAAAGAATCCCGAATTGAAAAGATTAAAGCATTTGTCGATAAAATGTTTGTGATTTTTCCATTTGAAGTTGACTATTTTAAAAAACACAATTATCCTGTCGATTATGCAGGGAATCCGTTACTGGATGCTGTACAGGAAAAGATTGATGAAAAAAGCACTTTCGAAGATTTTATAGAAAGAAATAAGCTCGAAAATAAACCGGTAATTGGAATTCTGGCAGGTAGTCGAAAGCAGGAAATCGATCGGAATTTAAGTATCATGCTTAAAATTATCCCTGATTACAAAGATTATCAGTTTGTTATTGCAGCAGCACCATCCATTGAACCTGATTATTATTCGAAGTTTATCGAGGGATATAATGTTAAAGTTGTATTTAAACAAACGTACGATGTGTTAAAGAATTCAACTGCTGCTTTGGTAACTTCAGGAACAGCGACTCTCGAAACAGCATTATTTAGTATTCCTCAGGTTGTTTGTTATCGTGCTGGAAATCTGTCTTATTTTATTGCAAAGCAATTTGTGAAATTGAAATACATTTCGTTGGTAAACCTTATAATGGATTCAGAAGTTGTTCGCGAGCTAATTCAATTTGATATGAACCCAAAAATGATAAAGAAAGAGCTAAACAAGATTCTTTTTGATATGGATTATCGGAGCAACATGCTCGAAAACTACAATAAACTTCGAAATGTGTTGGGAGGAACAGGTGCTTCGGAAAGGGTAGCAAAACTTGTATTCGATTATCTTCAGAAATAACTTATTCAATTTTTATTAGCTGATTTTTTGCACGATCATTCACATAGTTAATAGTTTGAGGATTTCCTTTATAGTATAAGTTACCATCACGCAAAATTTCCACCGAAAGTTCTTGAGTTGCATAAACTTTACAGTTTGCTATACTTTCATGTTTTACGGTAACGTAATTAGCAATGAAATTTTCTGCATTAACCTCAAAGGACCCTCTGGCCCAAAAAGTAAATGAGTTTGTTTCACCAGTTAAATTAATTATTCCACCCGAAGTTTCGGAGTTCACTATATAACAATTATTGCAATTTATATCGATATCATATTCGGCATAATCGTCAATGGAAAGTAAAACAAGCTCAGGTGTAATTAAGGTATTTTGGGTAACAACTTTTGAAGGAGCATTAAGTCGCATATATCTTAATGTATCAACCGAAATGTATAATTCGATTTTATCGTAACTGCGCGACCAGTTAGCTGTGTTGTTATCTTTGATTGTAAGAATTTTATCTTCATCAACACTAAATTCCAGATTTGGAATCAGATTACTTCCTCCTTTTGCTTCAATTCTGCAAACCGAATCCTGAATTAAATAAATTTCGAAAATATCTTCAACATAGATTTTGCTAAATTTCTCAATTTCAATATTCTTTGTAATAATGTCCCCTGAATTAAATAAAGCATCATCACATGAAACTGAAACCAGAATTAATAATATGTACAGATATTTTCTCATTGATAATTACTCTTTACTAGTTATTCTTTGTTCTTTGACTTTGTTCTTTGATAATTGTTAATTGAAAACATATCCAATTCCCCACTCAATATAACTTGCGCTGGCCCAGTGTGATTTCAGGGTCAAATTTGTAATCATTTTTTTCGTTACGCGATATCTTAGTCCTATTCTGCTATAAACCGGAGCCATTACCTCTACAGGAGCATAAACATAAGCTCCAACATTAAAAACCAGGGCTAAATCTCCCATTACCAGATCATGTCCGGCGTGTAATCCAATTTGGTACAAATCAGGATTTACAAGATCAGACTTTTCTGTTTTGTCAGAGGATTGGCGGTTTGTGCCATCAAAAAACAGGTCTGCACCTAATCCCCATCTTCCTTTTAAAGAATATTTTCTGTTATAATCAAATATCAATGATGAAGCAAAATAATAACCTGCCTCATAGCGTGATATTGTTTTTATACCACCGGCATAAATTAATGTGTATTCGTTTTTATCATCGATATCTGGCAAGGCAAGCTTTTCTCGTTCAGGGGTATCGTTAAACATATAAATAATTCCAATTGAAGCAGAAATTGCATTCAACCCTTTATTAGGTGACTTTACCTTTCCATTTGAGACATGGGTAAATCGAACTCCATTACTTAATGATATTTGCCTGGTAAGCGGAATTTTTGATTGTAAACCAAAATCTATAAAAATATTCAAATTCGATCCAATGGCAAGATTCTGTGGGTTTTCCTCAATATCAAAACATTTTGTAATATAGGATGCTCCAAATGAAAACTGCCAACTCAAATTTGCTTTATCTGAAGAGCCAACAATTGGTACTCTTACATAGGAATACAATGCATTTACAAAACCATAAACAGCATCATTTCCCAGGTTTGATCTGTAATATCCAATCCCGTAATATGGGTACCTGTAAAGTTGATTCCAGTATTTATTTCCGTATGTAGCTTTAATTAACCTTACATCGAACGTTTGTACATGATCTTCAATTGTATATGCAATTGATTTATGATGTGGCATTATGAAACCATATCCCACATTGGTTTCAATTCCGAATCCATTTTTAAATGTTTCCGAAAACTGCCCTTGAACAAAAAAGGGAAAACCCGAAACAATGAATGATATAATGATACGTTTAACAAACATTTAGTCATTTTCAAAAATGAATTACAAAATTAGTAATTGATTTTTCATGAGCAACAAATTGTTGAAGTAATAAGAAATTCCAAAGCTTGATTTTGTTTAAAAAATTTAAATACTAAATTTGAGTTAATTAATTACATAGTGGACAATGAGATTATCATAATTTTTCTCTGTGATTACTTTAAGAAGATTTGTAAAAGGCTATTACACAAAGGAACACAGAGTATCCTCAAAGTTTCTCAAAGTTAAATATTGTGTATGATAGAAAATGAATTATCAAATAAAATTATTGGATGTGCAATTGAAGTACATAAAATGCTGGGTCCTGGATTACTTGAATCTGCATATCAGGAATGCCTGTACTATGAACTTATTCAAGCTGGATTGCATGTTCAAAAAGAAAAACCTATGCCGATCGTTTATAAAGACGTCAAACTTGATCATGGTTATAGAATAGATTTGTTAGTTGAAGATAAAGTTGTAATTGAAATTAAAACAGTAGAAGTATTAAACGATGTTCATACAGCGTAGGTTTTAACGTATTTGAGATTAGGTAATTATAAGTTGGGCTTGCTTTTAAATTTTCATGTTACAATATTAAAGAATGGTATTAAAAGATTAATAAATTAATACAAATATCTGATATTGAACTGCTTTGTGTTTCTACGTGACTACTTTGAGTCACTTCGTGAAATAACTATTAAACAAATGAACCCCAACATTGCTTAAAGTTTTATAAAGTATAATCATTTGTATAAATTTGTGTTCAAATAATTGATAAACCATGTATACGCTTTTAAAGAAAGAAATTAGCGGTTTTTTTAGTTCATTAACCGGTTATGTTGTTATCATTGTTTTTTTGATAATAAATAGCCTGTTTATGTGGATTTTTCCCGGAGTAAACAATGTTTTAGATTCTGGTTATGCAAGTCTCGACAGCTTATTTACCATTGCACCCTGGGTTTTCTTATTTCTTGCACCTGCTGTTACAATGCGGATGTTTGCAGATGAAAAAAAATCAGGAACCATAGAACTGCTGCTAACCAAACCAATTACAGATTTCCAGATCATTTTTGCTAAATACCTGGCTGGTTTAATCCTGGTGTTATTTTCGATTTTACCTACATTAATTTATTTCTATTCGGTGTATCAGTTAGGAAACCCTGTTGGAAATATCGATACCGGTGGAACCTGGGGTTCATTTATTGGTTTGTTTTTTTTGGCAGGTATTTATGTGGCTATTGGAATATTATCTTCTTCTTTTACTGAAAATCAGATTATTGCATTCATTATTGGGATGCTATTATGTTTTGTAACTTACATTGGATTCGATTATATAAGTCAGCTCATAACCTTTAAAAGTATTGATGGTTTTATAATCAATTTGGGTATTAATGAGCATTACAGATCGATGAGCAGGGGAGTAATAGATAGTCGTGACATGATCTATTTTATTAGTGTAATTGCATTTTTCCTTTTAGTTACAAAAACAGTTCTTCAAAGCAGAAAGTGGTAAAACCGATTTAAATGAAAAAGAGCCTTAAAAAACAAAATATAATTCAGTTAATTGTTGCATTAGCAATTGTTATGCTTGTTAATTATATTTCTTCAAATACTTACTTTAGGTTAGATCTTACAGCCGATAAGAGATATACTTTATCAGATGCAACACATGAAATTTTAGATTCGCTTGAAGATGTTATTTACATTGAGATTTATCTTGATGGCGAAATGCCAATTGGTTTTCAACGAATGCAAAAGTCGATTCATGAATTAATGGATGAGTTCCGTGTAATTGCCGGTAATAATATTCAATTTCAATTCGTAAATCCATCTCAATCGTCTGATCAGTCGAAGCGAAATGCTATTTATCAGGATTTATACGAGCGTGGTTTAGACCCTACAAATGTAAAAGATCGTGATGAGGAGGGTGGCTTAGCTGAAAAAATATTATTCCCGGGAGCAATAATGACTTTTCAGGAAAAAGAAACACCCATTAATTTATTGGTAAATAATCCCACATTATCGGCTGATGAAAATTTGAATAACTCTATTCAATCTTTGGAATATATGTTTATTGATGCAATTCGAAAAATTACAACTAAACAACGCCAAAGGATAGCGTTTATTGAAGGACAGGGCGAGTTGGATGAATTTTATACTGGAGATATTACAAATGCTTTAAATGAATATTACGATATTGATCGGGTAACAATTAAAGATTATGTTAATATTCTGAATCCATATGATGCAATAATTATTGCCGGACCAACTGAACAATATACCGAAAAAAGTAAATTTATTATCGATCAGTATATGATGAATGGAGGTAAAGTTCTGTGGTTTATTGAGTCGGTAAAAATTAGTATGGACAGTATTTCAAATGGCCAGGCTAGTTTTGCTTTAATTAACGATGTTAACCTTAACGATCAACTGTTTAAGTATGGTGTTCGTGTGAATCCTAATGTGATTGAAGATATTCAGTGTGCTGTTATTCCAATAAATACGGCTATTGCAGGTGCTCAGGCTAAATTTGCTCCGGCACCATGGTTGTACTTTCCTTTGTTGGTGTCTTCAAATAATAATCCTATTACCAAAAATCTGAACATGATTAAATCAGAATTTCCCAGTGTTATTGATTTTGTGGGTGATAGTCAAGAGGTAAAAAAGGAAGTTATACTTTCTTCTTCATACAATTCAAAAGTTTTGAATGTACCTCTTTTAGTAAGTTTAGCACAGGTAAGGGAGATGCCTGATCCACAAACTTTTAATAGTCCAAACAATCCGGTTGCAGTAAGCCTGGAAGGAATATTTGAATCAGTGTTTCAAAATCGTATCATAAAAGATTATACATCAGGTCTGGAGTTTGATTTTAAAGATAGGAGTGAACCGACTAAAATGATCGTTGTTTCCGATGCTGATATCATAAGAAATGATGTGAAACAAAGAGCTGATGGTATTTTTATTAGTCCTTTAGGTTATGATCGATTTACAAAACAAACTTATGGAAATAAGGCGTTTGTAATGAATGCCGTTCATTATTTAATCGACGAAAGTGGAATACTTGATATGCGATCTCGTGAATTTAAACTACGGATACTCGATAAACAAAAAGTACTAAAAGAAAAAGTAAGGTGGCAGCTTATTAATACGGTTTTACCGATTGTTTTTATTCTAATTTTTGCAATTGTAATTGCATATTTAAGAAAAAGAAAATATACTTAAATATTTACGAATTACGAATTACGAATGTAAAGTACTAATCGCAATTTATTAGTTTATGTATAATGAAAGATAAAAAAATACGAATTGTTTTATTTATTTTAATCATAATTGCCGGAATTTATTATTTCTCAAATTCCAAAGGATCGCTCAGCCTTCGTAATTCTTCATTTGCTATTGATTCTCCTGAAGATATAACCAAAATAGTAATTTCTGTAAAAGATAAAGATTTAATTCTTGAAAAAGAATCTGATCATTGGAAAGTGAACAATAAATACATGGCTACACAAAAAAATATTGAAAACTTGTTGTTAGCGCTTAGTCGAATAGATGTATTATCTCCAGTTTCAAAAATCGAAAAAGAACAAGTTGCTTCAATTTTAAGAGCTGATGGAGTTGCCATAGAAGTCTTTAAAAACAATCGATCTCTAAAGAATTATTTTGTGAGTAAACCGGAAATGAATAATGAAAAAACCTATATGATGATGTTAAAATCATCAGAACCATTTATTGTTCAAATACCTTCATTTAAAGGTTTAGTCGCTCGTTTTTTTATAGTCGATGAAAATTATTGGAGAAACAAAACTGTCTTCGATTATCTTCCTCAAAACATAAAAGAAATAGAAGTTAATTATCCTGAATATCCGTCCAAATCATTTCGTGCCATGAATTACAATGATGGAACTTTTGCAATTCAAAAGCTCAGTGACAATAGTTATCTCGGAGACTTTAATGTTGACAAACTTGCTCGTTATTTTACCTATTTTCAACGAATCGTTTTCGACGATGTAGTAAGAGACTTGAACCAATCTACTATTGATTCAGTATTACATAGTAATCCCTTTTGTATTATTACAGTTGAAGATATTAAAGGGAGTATAAATAAGATATCCGTTTATCGAAAACCTTCCCAAAATAAATTCGACGAATTTGGGCAAAAGGCAAATTTCGATTACGATAGAGCATATGCAAGTTTTAACGATAATAAGGATTTAATAATAATTCAATATTATATTTTTGATCCTTTATTCAAAGAAATTGATTATTTTCGCTAACAGAAATTTCATGTAGGCTTATTGGCTACTTGATTTTTTTTTCGTATTATTGATAATTAAAATAGCGAAAAATACATTAATCGAAATCATAAAAAATTTAAAATAGAAACAGATGAAGTTTGTTATTTCCAGTACAGAATTATTGAGTCATTTGCAGGCAATTAGCAGGGTAATTAGCAATAAAAATACCTTGCCTATTCTTGATAATTTTCTTTTTCAGTTAGCTGACAAGGAACTAAAAATTACTGCATCGGATCTTGAAACTACTTTAATAACTACTATAACATTAGAAAATGTTACGGATGAGGGTAGTATTGCTATTCCTGCAAGAATTTTAACTGATACCTTAAAAGAATTTCCGGATCAACCTTTAACATTCGACATTAATACTGATTCGTTTGGTATTGTTATTACCACCGAAAATGGTAAATATAATGTTGTTGGTCAGAATGGCGAAGATTTTCCTCAATTGCCTGTTATTAAGGATGATCAAAAAACTTCTATACAATTAACCGCCGATGTTTTATTAAGTGGAATAACTAAAACGTTATTTGCAACGGCCGATGATGAGCTTCGTCCGGTAATGAATGGTATTTTTATTGAGCTTTATCCTGATAATATGACATTTGTTGCATCTGATGCTCACAAGTTGGTGCGCTATCGAAGAAATGATGTAAAAGCCGATCAGGAATCATCATTTATTTTACCAAAAAAACCAGCTTCATTGTTAAAGGCTATTCTTCCAAAAGAAGAAAATGACGTAATGGTTGAGTTCGATGATAAAAATGCATTTTTCACTTTATCAAATTATAAGTTAGTTTCACGATTAGTTGAAGGAAATTATCCAAGTTACAATTCTGTTATTCCAACAAATAATCCGAATAAATTAACCATTGACAGGTTAGAATTGTACAATGCATTAAAACGTGTTGCTTTGTTCTCAAATCAGGCAAGTAATTTAATTAAGTTAGAGCTAAAAGGCAATCAATTAAATGTTTCTGCTCAGGATATCGATTTTTCAATTTCTGCAAACGAACGTTTAAATTGCCAGTACGAAGGCGACGATATGGAAATTGGATTTAAATCATCATTCTTAATTGAGATTTTATCAAACTTAGCATCAACAGATGTTTTGGTTGAGTTATCGGATCCTTCCCGTGCAGGAATCTTATTCCCTGCCGAAAAAGAAAACGAAGACGAAAATGTTTTGATGTTATTAATGCCAATGATGATTAATGTTTAAAATTAAATAAATAGATACATGAAAAGAGTTTCTGATGAAACTCTTTTTTTTTCAATGAAAACAATAAACTAACAATAATGGAATTAAAATTAAAAAAACCCATCGTTTTTTTCGATTTGGAAACCACGGGAATTGATGTAGCGAATGACAGAATTGTAGAAATTTCTCTTTTAAAGGTTTTTGCTGATGGAAAAGAAGAAACAAAAACCATGAGAATAAATCCCGAAATGCCTATTCCTCCGCAAGCGACTGAAATACATGGCATAAGCGATGATGATGTTAAGAACGAATTAACTTTTAATTCTGTTGCTAAAGAAATTGCAAGGTTTATTGAAGGTTGTGATTTAGCAGGTTATAATTCAAATAAATTTGATGTTCCATTATTAGCCGAAGAGTTTTTGCGAGTGGGTGTGGATATTGATTTGAAAAAACACAGGCTGGTTGATGTACAGGTTATATTTCATAAGATGGAGCAACGTACTTTGAGTGCAGCATATAAATTTTATTGCGACAAGAATTTGGACGATGCACATAGTGCTGAGGCAGATACCAAAGCAACTTTTGAAATTCTAAAAGCCCAAATCGAAAGATACAATGATCTGATGAATGATATGGAGGAAATTTCCAAATTCTCATCGCATAATAAAAATGCAGATTTTGCAGGCCGAATTGTCTTTAACGATAAGGGTGAAGAGGTTTTTAATTTTGGAAAATATAAAGGTCAAACAGTTGAGTCTGTTTTAGAAAAAGATCAGGGATACTTTGGATGGATGTTAAATAGTGATTTCCCTTTGTATACTAAAAAGGTTTTAACAGCCATTAAACTAAGGAAATTTAATTCATAATATTTAGTATCAAGAAATGAGATGTGAGTCTTGAGATATGAGCTGATTGTATCAAGACTTGATGGTTTTGAATACTATAAAAGTTTATTTTTTAAAAAAGGAACGAGAACTAAATAGATGAAAGCAATGCTGTTTTTTAATAAATGCGTGTTATTATTATTCTATTTTTTAAATAAAAGCTCTCATTAAAATAAAGAATATAATAATTAAATATGTTCTTGATACTCGTTACTTCAATCTAAAATCTAATTCAATGAAAATAATAGCCATAGGTCGAAATTATATTGATCATGCCAAGGAACTCAATAATCCTGTTCCAAAAGAGCCCATTTTCTTTTTAATGCCCGATTCAGCTTTGCTGAAAAATAATCAGCCCTTCTTTTATCCCGATTTTTCAACTGATATACATTATGAAGTTGAAATCGTTATTAAATTTAATAAACTGGGTAAAAATATAGCTGCCAAATTTGCTAATCGTTATTATTCTGAAATTGGAATCGGAATCGATTTTACAGCTCGTGATTTGCAGCAAAAATGCAAAGAAAAAGGTTTGCCCTGGGAAATATCAAAATCCTTCGATGGAGCTGCTCCAATAAGTGAATTTATTTCGTTGGAAAAATTCTCTGACATAAATAATATTAATTTTAAATTCGAGTTAAATGGACAGCTTGTTCAAAAAGGAAATACTGGCGATATGATTTTTAAAGTCGACCATTTAATTGAACATGTTTCGAAATACATGACCATAAAAATTGGCGACTATTTGTTTACAGGAACTCCGGCAGGAGTGGGGCCGGTAAAAATTGGAGACCGACTTACTGCTTATATTGAAGATGAAAAGTTACTCGAATTTGTAGTTAAGTGAAAGTTGACTCGTCCTAAAAAAAGTTTACAAGTTCTGTACAACGCACATTCATTAGCATTCTTATAATTAGGTGTTTATTTTAATTTAACTATAAAAAGAGTGTTAAGCCAGACTATCTCAACACACAAGCTTTTGGCCAAACAGGCATAAATACGTGTACTATAGTCCTTCTTGTAAGGCTTCAAAAAAGTTTCGGGTAAATACATATCTTTCTTTATTCTGTACAACGCACATTCTTGTGCGTTGCTATAATTTGGTATTTAAGTTAATTTATCTATAATAAGAATGGTTAGTAAGGCTATCTCAACACAAGCCTTTCGCCAGAAATGAAGAAATACATTTGCTATAGCTCTACTTGTAAAGCTTCAAAAAAGTTTCGTGTAAATAAATATCTTTCTTTATGCTTTAAATATAGATCAGAAAAATCTTTATAGTTTTTTTCAAAATTCAGGAATCTTTTGTCGAGGTTTTTTATCACAAGATTTGGTAATTCAACCAGTTTAATACCTCTTAATAAATATATTTCGGTGTACCGAATCACACCAACTTTTCCAAAGGCATCTAAATCATCGGCACAAAACAAAATAGTTAAAACAGAATCAGGTTTTACATTTTCTGAGTTTTTATAGTTTTTATCATCATGCATTTCTATTGCTGATAATATTTCCTCAAAATTTACAGGTTTTGAAATTCTATTTTCTTTGAAATACAATTCACAAATTTTTCGGCTTTCATGCCCATGATTCTCTTCCAGCGTTTTTGCAAGCCCTGTATCGTGAAAAAGCGAAGCAATCAAGCACGATTCAATAAGTTCCTCATCAATTTTATTTGATTTGCTTAATGCTTGAATAATTTCTTTTGCATATTCCCATACTCTTAAATGATGTGTATGATCATGCGATGGAATATGAGTATCTGAAAAAAGTATTTTACAATAATCAGATAATTTATCGAGCCATTTTTTTTCTGCCGAAATAATATAATCTTCCATTTGATTCATCAGTTCAAAGGTTATCAAACAAAAAAGCAGAAAATTAACTTTTCTGCTTTTTTGAAGGAATTTCCTGTCGTATTAGTTATTAGCTAATGTTTGTTCAGTTATTTCAATAGCCATATCTAATATTGTTGTATCATCAATTGTTACAATTCCACCATCAGGTCCTTGCTGAAAATGGATTCCTATCGATTCTCCTTCTCGATAATTAGTACCTCCGAAGTAATTCCTTACAGTTTCCTCATTCATATTTAAGTCTTTAGCAATTTTTTTAATTGCACCATGAGGTAATTGATCTTTAATTTTTCGTAACTCGTTGAATGTTAATGTCATAACGATATAAGTTTTAAGTTAGACACGAATTATAAAAGTACAGAATATTGCTCGTACAAAAAAATTTAAACTAAAATTAAAATAGATTTTAATATAATTTAACACTAAAAGTTTATTGAATTTAAATCTCTAACAATGTAAACATCGTAATCTCCCAGGAATGTAAAACCAAGTTTTTTATATATATCAATGGCCTTTTTATTATTTTGATGTACTTCCAGTTTGATCTGATATCCTTTTTCTTTTGCAAACTTTAGTGATTCCTGAGTAAGCATTTTCCCAAATCCCTGGTTTTGATAAGCTGGTTTTACACCAATATGATGTAAGTGTATTCTTCGTCCATCAAAAGTCATCCATGAAGAACCGAAAATTTCTTTTGAATCAGTGTTTTCAAGAACAATAAGTTTCCCTCCCAATTTAATGCTTTGCTCAATAATTTCCGCATGATCTCCACGTTGAACGCCTCCTAATCCGGTTTCCTGCCACAGCTCATTTAGTTTGGCAAAATCAGCATTTAAATAATCACGTACAATATAATTACCCATCTTAATCTTCTAACATAACATAAATTTGTCCTGATCTGTAATCGATAACTTTAACTTGCCGGCCTTTTTCAATAAATCCTATTTCTGATTTTGCATCATACGTTTCATTATCAATGTCTACTTTTCCGCTTGGACGCAAATTCGTCGATGCAATTCCAATTTTACCAATCAGTTCTTTTTGTGTACTTTCAACACCAATATATCCTTCTTCCTTTTTTTGTGTTGAATTTAGTACGATCCATGCGAAAGCACTCGAGCTAAATGCTTTTTTACTTAAATATAGTGACAGTATAAATGATAAGAAAACAGAGACAGTAACTATTAAGAAAGATTTTAGAACTGCACCAATAGCTTCAGCAGCATGAAATTCAAACTCAAAAATAATATTATCAACCATACTTAATGCTAGTCCTGTTAATGCAAGAATAAGACCACTAATTCCGGCAACTCCAAATCCCGGGATGACAAAGATCTCCAGAATAATTAGGATCAATCCAATTACAAAAATGACCATCTCCCAATTCTCTGCTAAACCTTCCAGATAAAGAGGGGCAAAATATAATATAGCGCCAACAACAGCGGCTCCAAGAGGAAATCCAATACCCGGGCTTTGCAATTCGAAGTAAATTCCTCCAAAAATGAGCATGATTAATATCCCCTGAACAACCGGACTAAGTAGAAAACCAATCAGATTATCTATTTTGGTGGGTTCATATTTTTTTAATTCGTAGTTATCAATTTTTGCATCTTTTAGTAATTCCTTTATATCGCCAACAATGGCTTCACAATAGCCATTTTCAAGAGCTTCATTTGCAGTAAAAGCAACAATTTGCCCGGTATCTGAAACACCTTCGATATAAATCCTGGGATCAACCATTGCTTCTGCAATTAATGGATCGCGATGCCATTTGAGTATAGTATCACCAGTTTCGCTTATAATGGTGTCTTTCCCATGAGCTTCTGCTGTAGCCCGCATTGTTGATCGCATATACGACTGATATTTTTCGGGCATTATTTTCCCTGTTTGATCGACCACCGATGCAGATCCTATTTTGGCTCCGGTTTTCATATAAATTCTATCTGCTGCAATGGAGATTAATGCACCCGCCGATGCAGCATTATTTACAATATAAACGTAAATAGGGATCTTGCTATTTAAGATTTTAGTTCGGATAGAATCGGCCATATTTACCATTCCACCATAAGTATTTATATTAATTACGATATAATCTGAATTTGCCAATGCTGCTTCTTCAAAACTTTCCTTGGTTTTTCGCCACATGCCCGGATCAATATCTTTATTAATATCAAAAACAAAAACAATAGTTTTTTCTTTTTCTTCAGAAGGGATTGAATCGTTCTGAGCAAATAATGCTATATTGAAGAGAAGAACAACAAAAACAAACAAACTAAATATTTTTTTCATCTTTTACTTTTTTATAATCCAGGCTAAATTGACATTTATAATTGATATTCCCCAACATATTTAAGAAATAAATTCATTCCTTTAATTTTCTCGTCATCTAAATGAAAATCAATATTATTTGTAAGATAATCCTTTGGATCTATATGATCTGGCAAGAAATTAAAGTCATACGATTTTATCATATCATCAATATGGTTAATTCCAAATTTTAATGCAGAACTAAATTCCTCTTGAAAGGTTTCACTTAAATTTCTGTTGCTAATCCATGCTGCAAAAACAAAAGGCAGATTCGTGTTTTTTATCCATTCTTCTGCGAGATCATAAACATATGGAAAGTTCTTTTCAACTGCAAGTGCCTTATCACCAATAATTACTGCTGCTTCATCTTCTTTTATTCTGGTTTCAAAGCCTTCAGTTGTGTCTGTCCATTTTATATCAATTTTCCAGAATTTATTAGCTAAAATCCTGGTTAACATAACAGAAGACCTGGAATGATAATCAAGGTAAATAGTTTTGATATTTTGCAATGGGGTAAACGAGGCCAAAATAACAGAACGAACAGGTCCAGAGGCACCAATACAAAAATCTGAAATTATTTCTGCGTGATTTAGCTTAGGAATAATAGCAACGGGTATTAATCCCAAATCAACTTTATTATCCAATAATTTTTGTGCACAAACTGATGGTATATCTTTCGAAAGCTCAATATGATTTATAATTGGACTATTTTCGATTCCGTAAATAAAAGGAAATGAGTTTGAATATGAAACTGCAGATATTTTTATTTTTGACATTATTATAATATTTAGATAAACAAATATACAATTGCTGCCATTATTATAATAGTAAAATAAATTGTTTTTGCTTATTTTGTAGTTGATTTAATTTACACCTTACAATATCGTATTTTAAAATAATAATCATGAGCATAACAACTTTAACAGCAATATCTCCTATTGATGGTCGTTACAGAAATAAAACCGAAGAGTTGGGAAAATATTTTTCGGAGTTTGGATTGATTAGATATCGTGTTCTGGTTGAGATAGAATACTTTATTGCAATATGTGAATTGCCTCTTTTACAGTTAAAAGATTTTAATGTTAAACTTTTTCCTGATCTAAGAGATATCTATAAAAATTTCAGCAAAGAAGATGCACAAAAAATTAAGGATATCGAAAAAGTCACAAATCATGATGTTAAGGCTGTTGAGTATTTTATAAAAGAAAAGTTTAATGATTTAAAATTAGAAAAGTACAAGGAGTTTATTCATTTCGGATTAACCTCTCAGGATATCAATAATACAGCAACACCATACTCTTTAAGAGATGCAATTGAAGAAATATATTATCCTGCATTAAATGAATTAGTTGAAAAACTAAAAAACCTGGCTTTAGAATGGAAGTCCATTTCCATGTTAGCTCGTACTCATGGACAGCCTGCATCACCAACACGATTAGGAAAGGAAATTGAAGTTTTTATTGAAAGGCTTGAACGTCAGATTGATCAATTAAAATTAATACCATACTCAGCAAAATTTGGCGGAGCAACAGGTAATTTTAATGCACATCATGTGGCATATCCCGAAATAGACTGGATTAGTTTTGGTAACCATTTTGTGAATGATACTTTAAAACTTCATCGATCGCACCCGACCACTCAAATTGAACATTACGATAATTTGGCTTCGACTTTTGATGCCATGAAAAGAATTAATACCATTCTTACTGATTTGGCTAGAGATTTCTGGACATATGTTTCAATGGGTTACTTCAAACAAAAAGTTGTTAAAGGAGAAGTGGGATCATCGGCAATGCCTCATAAAGTAAATCCAATTGATTTTGAAAATGCCGAAGGAAATTTTGGGATGGCAAATGCAATTTTCGAACATCTTTCAGCTAAACTTCCCATATCAAGATTACAAAGAGATTTAACAGATTCAACTGTTTTAAGAAATATTGGAGTGCCAGTTTCTCATACAATAATTGCTTTTAAATCATTATTAAAAGGATTAGGCAAAGTAATTGTTAACGAACACGCCATTCGTGCTGATTTAGAAGAAAACTGGGCCGTTGTCGCCGAAGCTATTCAAACTATTCTTCGTCGTGAAGGATACCCAAAACCTTATGAAGCCTTAAAAGATTTAACACGGACTGGTGAAAAAATTACCAAAGAAAGTATGAATCAGTTTATTGATGACTTAAATCTTAGCCCTGAAATAAAAGCTGAGCTGAAAAAGATTACTCCTTTCAACTATACAGGAATTTAGTTTGATTTTCTGAAAATAGGCTAATTTATTTTACCTTTGATTTTAATCGAAGGTATTTTTTCATGAGAAAGTTTATATCCATTCTTAAATATTTAATTCCTTATTCATTACTTGCTTTCTTAAGTGTAGTTTTAAATTTATTCGCAGCTCTTTTTTCGGTTATATCTTTTACCATGGTTATTCCGTTCCTCGGACTGCTTTTTTCTACACAGAAGTTCGAAGAATATCCCGTTGTTTTTAAATTCTCAACAGAGGCAATTCGACATAATTTTAACTATTATTTGAGTAAAATTGTCCACGATGAAGGACCGCTTAAAGCTTTATTATTTATCATTCTAATTGTTTTGGGATTTACTATTCTAAAAAATATTTTTTTATTTTTTGCTAAAGCGATGATCATAAAAATTAGAATAGGAGTGGTTAAAGATGTCCGAAACGATTTAATGAACAAAATCCTTGACTTTGATTTGAGTTACTTCTCAGATGAAAAAAGAGGTGATATCATTTCAAAAATGATTATTGATGTAAAAGAGATCGAGATTTCGATCATTTCATCCTTGGAGATGCTTTTTAAAGATCCTGTATTAATTATCGTTTATTTATATGTGTTATTTTTTATGAGTTTAAAACTCACACTAATTGTGTTATTAATCTTCCCTTTTTCAGCTTTAATCATTGCTCAAATAGGAAAAACATTAAAGAAAAGCACATTTCGTGGTCAGCAAAAGATGGGAGCTTTGGTTGGAATGCTCGAAGAAACCTTATCTGGAATAAAAATAGTAAAGGCATTTAATGCAGAAAAATTTGTCGAAAACCGATTCCGGAAATTAAATCAATATTATAGTAATCTGTTCAGCAAAGTATGGCTAAGAAGAACTCTTGCAAATCCTGTGAGTGATATTATTTCAACAATCTCCATTTTAGTTATCATGTGGTACGGTGGCAAAATGGTTTTAACCGGAGAGGGGAACTTAACATCACAGGTTTTTATTGGCTATTTAGCTGTTTTTACACAAGTTATAGGTCCTGCAAGATCATTCTCCAACGGGTATTATAATGTAATTAAAGGACTAGCTTCTGTTGATCGGATAAACTCAATTTTATTGCACAAATATAGAATTACTGAAAAACAAGATGCAATTGAAATAAACAATTTTAAAAACTCGATCGAATTTAAAAACGTTGTTTTTGCTTACGAAGAGGATTTTGCACCCGTTCTTAAGAATATCAGTTTTAAGATTGAAAAAGGCCAGACTGTTGCGCTGGTTGGGCAGTCTGGCTCTGGTAAATCAACTATTGTAGATTTGCTGCCTCGGTTTTTTGATCCCGATTCTGGCGAAATACAAATTGATGGGATTTCCTTAAAAAATTACAGAATTAGCTCACTTCGAAATTTATTTGGTTATGTAAATCAGGAACCGGTGCTGTTTAATGATACCATATATAATAATATTTTATTTGGGAATCCAAATGCAACAAACGAAGAAGTAATTGAGGCTTCCAAACTTTCTTTTGCTCACGATTTTATTCGGGCAAAGGAATTAAACTACGATACCAATTTGGGTGAAGATGGTGGAAGGTTATCTTTAGGAGAAAAGCAAAGAGTAAGTATTGCTCGTGCTTTATTGAAAAACTCGCCTATCTTAATTCTTGATGAAGCAACATCTGCCTTAGATTACGAATCAGAATCTGTTGTTCGAAAAGCCTTACAAAATTTAATGAAAAACAAAACAACTATTATTATTGCGCATCGATTATCGACCATTAAAAATGCTGATTTGATTATTGTAATTGATCAGGGACGAGTTGTGGAACAAGGAACACATGAAGAGTTATTGAAGTTGAATGGTTATTATCAAAAACTGACCCGGTTTGAATATTTGTAAGCAGGACTCTGAGGAGTGATTTTCCAAAATAAATTAACTCAATCGTAAATTGTGAGTAAAAGAGTTGTAATAGGATTAAGTGGAGGTATAGATAGCACAATTGCTGCGTTCTTGTTGAAACAACAAGGTTTTGAAGTGATAGGCCTGCATTTTACTTTTTCTGAAGAAAAACAATACGAGCATATCGAAATAATTTCAAATCAATTAGGTATTCCAATTCACACTTATGATATTAGTGCCGATTTTAAAATCGTAAAAGAACATTTTGTTAGTGAATATTTTAAAGGAAGAACTCCTAGTCCATGTACATTTTGTAATCGGGTTATTAAGTGGAGCAAATTAATTGAGTTTGCTGATCAAAATAATTGTGAACATATTTCAAGTGGTCATTACATCCGAAAAACAGAGTTAAATGGATATTATCATTTGCAAAAAGGAGTAGATCATATTAAAGATCAGTCGTATTTTTTGTGGGAACTCAATTCGGATATTATTAGCCGTATGATTAATCCTTTAGGTGATTACACAAAAAAAGAAGTGCGAGAGATTGCAAGCAGAAATGTATTCGCAAATCTTCTTAAGAAAAAGGAAAGCATGGGAGTATGTTTTTTACAGAATATGGATTATAGAGATTTCCTAAAAACCTATTGCCCTGAGAAAACCCGGAATATTAAGAAAGGACTTGTTAAAGACGAAACAGGTCAAATAATTGGAACACACGAGGGATTTATATATTATACTGTTGGACAGAAAAGAGGATTGAATCTCGAAATAAAACGCCCGGCATATGTTAGTAAGATCAATTATGAAAAGAATGAACTAACTGTAGGATTAAAAAAGTCATTGTATAATTATCATATTAAATTAGAAAATATTCATCTGGTAAATCCTATGAGTATATCCAAGGACACTCAATTAATGATTAACATAAGAGGTCTGGGGTTAAACCCGGAAGAACCAGCTATTGTTAAATTTATAGATAAAAATTCAATTGAGCTTGAGTTAATTATGCCTGCATGGGCTGTGGCACCCGGACAACCCGTTGTTTTTTACAAAAACGATATCTTACTTGGGGGCGGAACTGCAGAAGAAAGTTGGTAATAAATATTGTGAATAGTGAAAAGTGAAATGTGATTGGTTGTCTTTCCCTAATATAGGTT
>DMBU01000183.1 GCA_003446015.1 Bacteroidales bacterium
ATTGATGATACGGTCGTCGTGCATGTTGCGGTATGATAAAAATTCAGGAATGTGATCGACCCCGAAAATAATCTCGCTTTTATCTTCATATAAATCCTCGTACATAGTAATGTTAACAGGGAATTCATATCCGTGCCCAAAAATCCAGCCCGGAAGATTGTGAAACAGGGGAACTGTTATACCCCTTTCTCTGGCCATACGGGTTAATATTCTCAAGTAATCACCATAATAGGTTCTCCAGAAGCAATGCCATTCATAATCGCGACCACGATCACCTCTGGATGTATAGGGGAGCTTTCCATCCGGTGGTAGTTCAATATCAGCAAAATGACGATAACCAGTTCCCCATAGGCTATTTACTTCTGCAATATCAGTAAACTTATTCGTCAAGTAAGTAATGAAGCGCATTCTAACATCTTCATTATAATCCCCCTGGTGGGATAACCAGGTAAACACACCGATCTCGTTGCATATCTGAATCATGATAACCGGGCCACCAGTTGATATTTCATGTTCTTTTATAAATGGCATGATCTGATCGTACCACAATGTAACCTTTTCTAAATAATTCTGGTTAAAAAGGCTCACTCCATCACTCAGAACCAGTTCGCCTTTGCTATTTCGCATCATGACCTCATCCCGATATTGTTTCAAAAACCAATCAGGTAATCCGGCACCACGGGTCTCAGCAAGAATAAATGGTCCTGGTTTTAAAATGCAATGTAATTTATAATCCTGACATCGCTGTAACCAGGTTTTAAGGTCGCGCTCAGGACATGATGAGCCATCAAAGTCAAAAACGCCCTCTGTTGATTCGTGCCATGCCCAGGGCACATAAGTGCTTACAGTAGTTAAACCTGCATCGCATGCTGCTTGCAGATGCTTATCCCAGAGCTCGCGCTTTATTCTAAAATAGTGGATTTCTCCTGAATTGAGAAATATCTTTTTGTCGTTAAGATTAAAACAATCTTCTTGAATACTAAATGTCATTTCAAAAGTTTTTCTATTTAATTTATCGTTGATTCTGAGTCATTACCATTTTCTTTAGAACGTTCCAAATTTCTTAACCTTAAAAGTTCTTTAATTTCAAATGACCGCTTTTCAGTTAATGAATAACGTAGAACAAAAAAAACTGAAAAAATGCTTAAAAATAAAGGCAGCCCAATCTCCACTGCACGCATCATAAAAAGCGTATATGGTGTTTGTTTTTTTAGTGGAACAATTTTGCTTTCAATTATACTTAGCTCTTGATCAATTATTTCTAAAGATTCTGAAGCATTCATTTTGCTAAGTCGAATATTTACTTCTGCAATGTTTTGCATAAGCTCAGTATAATGCTCTTTACTATTTTTAGTTTCGTCTGATTTTGTTTCCAGATGCATCATAAGCTCAAATGCATTTACTCTTGCTTTTTCAAGTTTGGTTTGGAGCGTGAGCCTGATTACTTCTTTGGTTATAATTTTAAGCTGAGAAGTATCAATCGGAGCAGTTATATTTTTTAATGGATCATGAAGCTTTTCCAACTCATTAATCGTATAGTTTGTACTTGAAATTGCTTTTGCCATGACTTCGCTCTTCTGACTTTGGGACTTAGTAAAAGTTTTAATTGCCAGATTCTTCCACTTTTGGGATTCTTTTTCTAAATAAATTGAATAATCTTTTGACTCTTCTAATGCTTCAGTATATTGTGTATTTATTCTTTTGTATAGACTATTGTTCATATCGTTTAGCGTACTAATTCCTTCCCATGATTGAACTTTACTACGCATTTCTCTGATGCTCCCTTGAATATCATCAACTTTTGTGACCTGTACCTGATCAAAAAGAGTAAGTACAATTAGCGCACCTGCAACAAAACTGGCCAGTGCTGTTCCCATTTTAATAAACCACCAAAATATGGAATAAAAACTACCTTCTGTTCGGAATCCGGTTTTCAGGTCATCCTCATCACATATGTCGCCAACCATTGAAGCTCCCAGAGTAAAGAAAATCAACATGCCGGCAGAAAGTAGAATGGTTGGAATAATGATCAAATAGGGATGTGACGGATTGTAACAAACAATTTTGGAGAGTTGTGCCAGGCACATAAGCAAAATAGCAATTATGAGAGTATTTCTCTTTCCCAGTTTAGGACTTATCCAGTTAAGCGGAAAAACAGCAAGTAAACCGGTAATGGCCCAAATGGTGCCGTTAATACCAAGCAAGTAAGCACCTGCAACTTTATCACCTCCGAAGATATAGAAAATAGGAATATATGAGCCAAGCAGGTTTACAAAATTGAAACCCATAGCCAGTGTAAAAATGGTAAGTGTAAGCATGATAAAATTTTTATTGCTGGCAGTGTGTTTCATGTTTTTCCAAAATGGTGTTTTTTTCTGCTTCGTAACTCGTATAAAACCTGGTTCACGTAAAGAGAAAAACCACCAGAACGAAAGAGGAATTAATATAGCTGCTATTAGCAACGAAACATAGCGCATGCCATCAACTTCAGTACCCCCTGGACCTTTAAAAACTTCCAGACTTGCGATCGCAAATAACCATGGGGTACTCATAGCAAAAAGGTTGCCTACAAAACTTTTTGCACTAAAAAGGCGGGTCCGTTCGTGATAATCGGTAGTCATTTCCATACCAAGTGCACCGTGAGGAATCTCAAAAATGGTACAGGCAGTAAAAAATAACAGAAGGCTTATGAGGATATAGACTAGCTGAAATGCCTGAAAACCTGCATCAGATGGAAACCAGACCCGTACCAAATCGCCTTTGGGAATCCACCAGATGAGAACAAAGAAAACAGCAACCAGTATTCCCCCAACTAATAGGAATGGACGTCGACGTCCCCAACGTGTACGGGCATTATCTGAAAGATGTCCGACGATTGGATCTGAGACAGCATCCCATAATCGAGGGATGATCAGGATAAAACCTAACCAAAAGGCACTTAGCCCAAGGCTTATATTTCCCATTAATCCAACAAGCATTCCTGCTATGTTAAATAGAGCAATGGGTATGATACCTCCGGAGCCATAAGCCGCTAACTGTGAAAATTTAACATGATCTTCAGACTCTATACTCTTATTAGCGACATTTCCCTTTTGATTCATATTGTTTACGTTTAATTCGAATGCTAATAGTATATCACTACTTCAGCAGGAAACTCTTTCACTGCAATTTCCTTTTCATTAAAATCTTTACTTTCTGTTCCATTGATGGTTACCTTTATTGGTAGCTTCGAACCATTGAAATTCTTAATTTTAATTCCGTTAGCAGGAAGTTTTACATCACCAGAAATGGAAAAATGATACTTATTTTGATCCTTTTTTATTAAATAGGAAATCTCTCCATAGTAAGTTGGTAGATTTTCAACAGACATTCCTTGAGGAGAATCAATCCAATCCTGGTAAAGAGCCGAAGCTAAAATAAGAGTTTCGTCATACTCGTTTTCATAAACGAACATGGAACGTATCGCATTGATAAAGTCGCTTCCAACCCAAGTGTGGGGCATATCTCCTATAAAACGTGGAATTCGGTAATCACTCCATACTACCTCCGCCCAGTGATACCATCCTTGTGGACGCTGGTCTTTCAGGAAAAACTCCAAGAGTTCATGAGCTTTTTCCGGCTGATCTAAAATAATGTAAGAACCTATTAATCGAATTTCATAAGGCGTGTAATTTATCCAGTCGGTTTCTCCATCTTTTCTGTTCTTGAAAAACTCGTAGTATTTATTAAAGCTGTTATAAATTTCAGGCTTCGGTAGGTTGTTCAATTCATTACAAGGAGTTAATGCAATGCTTGTTGATGTTGCATCAAAATCTCCAAGTTCGACACATCCAGGAATGTAATCAATATTTCTTGTTTTCATTGCCAGCTGTAGTGAGTTATACAAATTTTCCTTGAATGTATCTCGAACTTTTATAATGTTTTCATAAGATTCTTCTTCACCAAGTGTTTTTTGTATTTCAGCCGCATCTTTCAGACCCTTCATTATAAAAAAGTTATCCCAATACGAATGCATAGGCTTTTCGGAGTAACCTTCGTGGCTAATTGATTCGGGAACAAGTCCGTAATATGCACGCACACTGTCGTTACCGTATTTGAAATGATCAGTTGATCGCTCAGCAATTAACGATTCGATATATTCAACTGCTTTCAGAACATTTTTATTTTTTGATCTGAGGAAAGCGGTATCTTTAGTGAAGTTATAATATTCACGAATTAAATAGATAAGCTGTCCATGACTGTCGTTTTCAGATACAGGGTCAGGCCCTCTGAAATCAACCACACAAGGAACTTTACCATTTTCATACTGATAATCGGCATACCATTCGATAAAATCTTTTACCTCTTCAACAATACCCGATTTCAAGAGCGCCGAAGATGTTAATGAACCGTCGCGTATCCAGCTTCGTTCATACGATCGGGAACCTGGTTGGATACCTGCTTTATCTCTGTTAATTAAAATATATGCAAGATTTGATTTGTACGTGTTTACAATTGTGTTGGCTGATTCGGGTAAGTTGAATTTGATATGATTTACTTTGGAACTCCAAAATTCAGATGCCTCGCTAAATTCTTTGGATATGGTTTCAGTACTTATATCATAATCGTCAGATGCATTATTATAAAACGGAACCACAACAAAAAAATCAGTATGTTCTCCAGGGGCCAGGCTGATTGAGTATTTCATTATCCCATTTGCTAATCCGTTTTGATCAAAAGTAGAATTTTCAGGAAGCATTTTCCCATTGCGTAGAAGATCAACTAAATTTCCATCATCAAAAGTGCCTGCTTTGAATGTATCATATTTTCTGAGAGAATACACTACTTTATCATCTACCACAATTTTTTTGCCTTGCTCAACTTCTTTAATTGTAAATATTTTACCTGTGCCACCGGGATTATTCAGAAACTGGTAGTAAGGGTTAACTTGGAAAGGACGGAATAGTAAATAAAACTCAAAATTCATTATCTGTTCTGAATTATTTTTAAAATAGTACCCAATGTTAAGTCTGGAATTAATATTGGCTTTTCCACTGGCTGATACGCCAGTTACAAATTGCAGATCATCGCAAAGCCATGTAACTGAGGGTGTAAAATCAAATTCATTTTTATTTTCCGGGAAACTCATCGATTGAGATGATTTTACATTTTCCCAGTTATAAAGAATACTTCCCATTTTTATCATTGGCTCTATAGAGAAGATGGATTTATCCACTTCAACCATTCCATCTTCGTTTATTAAAGCTTCTTTCGTATCGTTATTCACACCTGTGATAGTCCAATACGAAGCTTGTTCCAAAAAATACCTAGGGTAATTGCCTATGGGTGAATTTTTTGCTGTGTAAATCAGAAAATCGTTTGCTGTTAATGAATTCTTGATATCTAAAAAGTGAATGCTGCTTATACCAAATCCTTCAGGGGAGTTACTTTTTACCAGACTTATCTTTAGGTATTTAGCCTCTAATTCGGTTAACTTGATAAAGCTGACATCACCCTGATTTGATTCGACCGAATATATTTTCTTCCAATTTATGGCATTATCAGATACTAAAATATCAAAGCTTTCTGCCTGATAATCTTTTTGCCAATTGATTTGTAAACCCCCGAATTCCCTGTTTATGTTAAAATCAAACAAAACATACTGTTCTTTCACTCCAATACTTTGCCAAAATGTTTCAGTTGACTGATCCATAATCATTTCAGGTGAATGTTTTACTATAGATGAAGAAGCTGTGACTGATGGTATGGGGTAAGATTCTGTTTCTGGTTTAAGTGGCTCAAACTTCAGATCGTCAATCCAAATAGTTCCTTTACCACCAACAAACGATGCCACGGTGAACTCAATTCTGTCAATTCGCTTTAAGTCATGATCTTTTGCCGGTCCCCATGCAAAGTTAATATGTCTTTTTTTTATACGGATTTTTTTCCATTCCTTAGAAAAATTATAATTACGGTTATTTACCCACCAAACATTATCGCCAGTGCTGTCGATAAATTTTATTTCAAAATTATTGGCTGGTGATTCCGCCTTAATATAAAAGCTAAATTCATAATTATCAGGCAAATCAATTGGAAACAACTTCTGTATTCCACCATATCCTGTACCTTTGGTAAAATCATAATCGAAACGAATTGCATTGCCTGTTAATCCTTTTTCATTTGATAAACTAAGATTGACCCCTTCAGATTTGATGAACGACCAGTCATCTATATTCTCAAATTCATCCAGTAATAAGCTCTGAGCTGAAATGAATGAACTTGTAATAAGCACCAAGGCTGATATTGCATTTATCTTTTTAAAAATACTGGTCATATTCATTAAATTGTTAAAAGGCTATAACACAAGCATTACATGATTATTATTCCAGAAAATTTAGTATAAATATTCATACCCGAGTTTGTTTAAGCCTTTTTGTATAATAGGGTCTTTCATAACATAATTCCAAACAAGTCCTGTTCTGAAATTTTCTATCATTATAAGCATTGGACCCTGATCAATTCCTATAAAATCATCATTTACCCAATTTGCAGTAGGGTTGAAAGAATCATAGAATCCATATTTTCCCCAAATCTTATTCCCATACTTTTCTAACATAGATTCAATGGTAGGTAACACTATTTCAGGAGCAAATGGTAATGATGAAAGAGAGGCATAAGGGGCAATAGTTCCATCATCAAAATAATTAAAAAGGGGTCCGCTGGTTCCTCTTCCTGCATAACCCAAAAATACTTTATCTTCAAAGTTATATTTTTCAGTGGGTCCATCACTTGCAGTAACGCCCCAGCAAAGAGAATCATACCCAAGCCAGTTATGTGGGTTATCAATTGCGTATTGACGCTGAACATAAGTTGCCCTTCGGGAGTTTTCGAAGTAATCAATTCCTTTTTCTTTCATGTAAGAGTCAACCAGTCCGCGATAGTCGATAAATGCCTGTGAAAACTGATGTCCAAATAAAGGGGGGAAAGCTACGTGCGACATTCCTTCATAAGGAGTGTCCCATTTATAATTTTTTAGCCATGAATTATAACTTGTTTCAACATCATTCATTCCAGAGCCAGCAGC
>DMBU01000118.1 GCA_003446015.1 Bacteroidales bacterium
AATCCACCAAACTGCATATGAAATAAATTTAAAGCCTTTGGTTTCATCAAATCTTTCAGCAGCTTTAATCAAACCTAAGTTACCTTCGTTAATTAAATCAGGAAGGCTTAAACCCTGAAACTGATATTGCTTAGCTACTGAAATAACAAATCGCAAATTTGCTTTTGTTAATCTTTCTAACGCAGCTCTATCTCCTTTTTTTATTCTTTGGGCTAATTCCACCTCTTCTTCGGCAGTAACCATCTCCTCTTTTCCTACATCTTGTAAATATTTCTCAAGAGAAGAACTATCACGGTTAGTGATAGATTTTGTAATTTTTAACTGTCTCATTTCAGCCTCTCCTTTTCAAACAATTTATAATACGCTAAAAATTGGGGATATTATGCGTTAATATCAAACGAGGAATTTATTAATTTCTGGTAAAATGACAATGCCTTAACCCCAAAACAAACAACTATACGAAAAATTATGCAAAGAAACAATTTTTTTTATAGAATCAAAAATAAAAACTGTGTTAACTTGCTTATTCTCTAACGAAATTTAAGCCTGAAATGTTTTGTTTTAATCAACTTTTTTTTAATTAATGACTTTTCGAGGGATACTCATAGGCAATCGGGCTAGCAATTCATAATTTAGTTGATTATTAAAATCAGCAAACGAAGCCAGAGATATATTAATCCCATTCTGCGAACCAATTAGCACAACTTCGTCACCTCTTTTTATATTAGTGATATTTGTAATATCAGCAATAAGCATATTCATATTAACGGATCCAATGACTCCAGCACTTTGGCCACCAACTAAAACCCTGCCCTGATTACTTAAAGATCTGCTGTATCCGTGCGAATATCCAACCGGAATAATGGCAATTGTTTTGTCTTCGTTGGCCAGATATGCAGTTCCGTAGCTTACAAACTCACCTGTCCTGACTGTTTTTATAGACATTATATTACTTTTCCAGCTTATCACTCGTATCAATGGATCGGATTTGTCCATTTGTTTTGTAATATATTGAATGTAAGTTTCTAATGTTGGCCAATAACCGTACTGCCAAATGCCAACCCTAATCATATCCATCCTTGTGCGGGGATAAGTAATTGCTGCGGCAGAGCAGGCTGTATGTCTTATCTCGGGAATAATATTTCTGGTAACAAGCCATTTATAAACTTGATTGTATTTTTTTAATTGTTTCTGTATTCGAACATGATTTGCAATACTCTCAGCACCTGCATAATGCGTACACAAACCTTTAATTGTAAACAATTTAGCATTTTTGTTCAAAAAAGGAACAACCTTTAATAATTGTTTGTGTGTAAAACCTGTTCTATTTAATCCAGTCTCGACTTCAATATGTATAATTGCTTTCTTTTTCAGTTTTTTTGCAATTTGTGCAGCAATCTCAAGTTTCGAAAATTCAAATACATAAAACTCTATCTGTTTTTTTATAACCCATTCAAGATCATCGTCTGACACCCAGCCCATAATCATAATGTCTGATTGATCACTTTTCACCTTAAAAACACGTTGTGCTTCATCGGCACTAAAAACTGAAAAATGGTTTATCCCTGCAGATTCTGCAATTGGCACAATCTCCTCAATGCCATGTCCATATGCGTTTGCCTTTACAACAGACGAAACTCTTACCCCGTGACCAATATAATTTTGAATGAAATTTAGATTGTGAATTAATGCTGAACGATCGATTTCAATTACTGAAGTTCCTGTCATGATTATATTTCTTTTTTTTCAATTTGCTTATAAATCTCATAGAACATTTTCACCCCGTTTTCGATAATTTCATCCGGGAAATCATAATCAGGATTGTGCAATTGCGGATGATTTGAACCAGCCCCTAGTCCAAAAAGTGCTCCTGGAAAATGTTGTGTAAAATGAGCGAAATCTTCTGACCAGCGAAAAGGGTTTTCCAAATAACTATATGTTATTCCTAAAGATTTTGAAGCTTCTTCAATAAGTTTTACCATATCTCTATTATTTTCAGTTGCAGGGAATTCTTCGGTAAAAGATATTTCGTATTTAAGATTATTCGATTGGGCATTTTCCTTTGCAATGTTTTCAGCTTCCAAAACAAGTTTTTGCATATCATCATTGGAATATGTTCGCAAAGTAGCCATAACCTCAGCATATCCGGGAGAAGTTCCAAATGCGATTTCTCCCAAACGAGCATGAATAATAGTTATAAGAGCAAAATCTGAAAACTGTTCTTTTTTTTCGTACAAATCATTTAGTTGTTTAATAATGTCCGCCATTGCAACAGCCGGACTAATGCCATTTTCAGGTTCTGCGGCATGCGAAGTTTTTCCGATTAGTTTAATAATCATTCCTTTTGAAGCAGAGGCAAAAGTTTCATTTTTCAATACAATTTCACCTTGTGGGAAGCCTGGTAAATTATGCAATGCAAAAGCATAATCAACTTTTATTTCTTTAAACTTTTGATCAGTTATTACCCGAAAAGCACCCTGCCCGTTTTCTTCAGAAGGTTGAAATAACAATACAACCTGTCCTTTCTCAGGAGGGTTTTTAGAAAAAAGATCAGCTAAGCCAGCTAAAATAGATATATGACCATCGTGTCCGCATTTGTGCGAAACTTCTTTATTTAAAGATCTGTATTCCAAATCATTTTCTTCTTGAATTGGTAAGGCATCCATATCACAACGAAAAAGAACTGATGGCCCTTCGCTCTTTCCTTTAAAGATACAAGCAATCCCGTTTCCTCCCATACCTCTTATTATCTCAGCGGACTTATAATGAGATAAAAAAACAGCGACTCTTTCTGCAGTTACAAACTCATTATCCGACAACTCCGGATTTTGGTGTAATTCATGTCTTAATTTTATTATCTTTTGAAGATCAAATAATTGCCTCATAGCATTCAAATTCTTTTTATAAAAATACAATTTACTGCATCTCATAAATCTTTTTTATTTTTTGTAATTAAAATGGTGAGTTTAATTAACTAAACTAATTCATGCAGATTAACCAGAAATTGTTTTTGCTAAATTTTCAAATGTTTTACAAAGTTAGAGTAATCTAAATAGAATTAAAAGTTCAAAGGAGATTATTAAATTCTTAATAAAAGTAATAACTTGCGCCCGATTTTAAGTTAATCGTTAATGAACAAGAACAATTTAACAGCATACATTGCAGTAATCCTTGCCATGATTTTTTGGAGCTACACCTTTATTTGGTATAAAGTTGTGTATGAATTTTATAATCCAATTACGGTAGTCTTTTTTCGTTTAATAATTTCGTCCATATTTCTTTTTATTCTTATGTATCCTTTAAATAAGTTGCAAAAGATTAAAAAGGGGGACTTGAAATACTTCATTTTTGTAGCATTGTTTAATCCATTTTTATATTTTATCGGAGAAAGTTACGGGATAAAGTATGTTTCATCGTCACTAGCTGCAGTAATCATTGCAACTATTCCATTGTTCACATCTTTTACTTCTTCGTATTTCCTAAATGAAAAAATTACAAAAATGAATTCTATTGGAATATCGGTTTCAATTTTTGGTGTAGGACTCGTAATTCTTAACAAACAGACCTCGGTGGAAGTATCTTTGTTTGGAATAGGCATGTTATGTGTTGCTGTGGCTGCTGCAATTGGCTATACCATGGTATTAAAAAAACTTACCTCAAAATATAATTCTATTAGTATAGTAACATACCATAATTTTATTGGTATTTTTCTATTTGCACCACTTTTCTTTATCATTGATTACCCTGAATTCAGACTGTCAGGATTTTCGACAGATTCCTGGGTTCCTTTGCTTGAATTAGCGATTTTCGGCTCATCATTTGCTTTCATCTTTTTTACTTTCTCAATTCAAAAAATTGGAATTGGAAAAGCCAATGCTTTTACGAACCTGATTCCTGTAATTACTGCTATTATTGCTTATTTTGTATTAGATGAGATTTTAAGTATCTCAAAAATGGCTGGAATTTCCCTGGTTATTGGGGGTTTGTTTCTTTCTCAAATAAAAACTTCAGGTTTACGGGAGAAATGGCGTAATTATATTAGACCCAGTGAGTAATGAGTATCTTAGATCAAATTTCCTTGTTGGAACTTAGAAACAGAGCCTTAGATGTAAAGCCTGAAACGAAATCGTTTTTTGATAAACTTAAAAAAAAGAAGCCCAAAACCCTGGATACCATTGTTCATAAATTACACGACGAAGTTTTTCAGGAAATTGATTGTTTAAATTGCGCTAACTGTTGCAAATCAATAAGTCCTACTTTGTACGATAAAGATGTTGAGCGTCTGGCAAAACATTTTAAAATAAAACCTTCGCAATTTGTTGAAGAGTATCTGTACATTGATGAGGAAAGTGATTACGTTTTTCGAAAAACTCCCTGTCCATTTTTATTGTCTGACAATTATTGTATGGTTTATGAAAGCCGACCAAAAGCATGTCGCGAGTATCCACATACCGATCGAAAAAGGTTTTATCAAATTCTAAATCTTACGCTTAAAAACACAGAAGTTTGTCCGGCAGTTTATGATGTTGTTGAAAGACTAAAAGAAAGAAAGGATGAATTTTAGTTCACAAAAACATTTAGGCCTTCTTGTATCACTTTAATATTTAATATTTCGCCCATCTCTCCTGGCTCCCCGTCAAAATGAATCACATCTGAAGATTTTCGTTTTACAATGATGCTTTTACATTGATAAGTTTCAAGGTATGCACTTTTATCAATGTTTTTTAAAAATAATCGTGCTCCAATTCCGGGCGCGGTAATTAATGGGAACGATCGCATAATAGCAACCTCAAGCTTCCCATCTTTAATGTCTGCATTAGGAGCAATATGAGCATTATTGCCATATTGAGATGCATTAGCAAATGTAATTAAAAAGGCATCTCTCATGATGGTTGTCCCGTTCATCGTTATTTCATATCGTTTAGCTTGGTATTGACGGAACTCCGATATTGTTGCTTTAATGTAGTTACCAAAACCACGACCATCTAACTTAGAAAAAACATGACCGATATGTGCATCAAAACCAACACCTGTTGTACAAAAGAATTTTCTGTCGTTAATTTTTCCATAATCAATTTTTGTTTGCTTCCCTTTTTTAATCAGACTTAATGCTTTTTGAGGTTTTAAAGGAATATTCAAATGACGTGCTAATCCATTTCCGGAACCTAAGGGAATTATTCCTAAAACAGCTTCCGTTTCTACAACTCCCGAGGCCACTTCATTAACTGTTCCATCGCCACCAACAGCTATTATTTGATTATAACCCTTATTAATATATTTCTTTACAATCTGAGTAGCTTCTCCTGCAAACTGGGTAACAATTATTTTAACATCATACTCTTCCTCATTAAACTCTTTTTTTATGAGGGCTGGAATATAATCTTTTGATTTGTTACCTGATACAGGATTAATTACAAATAGGATTTTTTCTTTCATCAACACAAAATTCAACTCCATTTTACAACAATCATCATAGAATGCGCAAAGTTAATTCAGTACATGGATATTAAAAAATAAAACTCAAATTTTATTCATTTCTTGTATTATGTATCAAATTTAATATAGCCTTAATACTCTATTCTGATTTTACAATCTTTTAAGATTCTGATAATAATCAATTAATCTTCAATACATTACTTCGAAATAAAAAGATAATGATAAAACCAAATCATTTTAAAACTATCGTAATTTCTGATGTGCATTTGGGTACTAAAGCTTCAAAGGCTAAAGAACTAGTAAGGTTTCTGAAATCTAATACCTGTGATAAACTAATTCTTAATGGCGATATAATTGATGGATGGAGGCTTAGAAAAAACGGCAAATGGAAAAAAAAGCATACCCGGTTTTTTAAGGTCTTAATGAAGATGATAGATAAATTTAATACTGAAGTAATATACCTGCGTGGGAATCATGATGATTTTCTTGATAATATTATGCCATTAACAATTGGCAATTTAACTATTCAAAAAGATTATATACTTCGTAGTAATGGAAAAAACTTTTTTGTAATACATGGTGATGTTTTTGATTCAATCACAACCAATTTAAAGTGGTTAGCTAAACTAGGTGATATAGGTTACACTTTTCTTTTATGGTTAAACAAAATTTATAACAGAAGAAGAGTGAAAAAGGGATTACCTTACTATTCACTGTCCCAGGAAATAAAGCAGCGAGTTAAAACTGCAGTATCTTATATCTCAAGTTTTGAGCAAGAGCTGGTAAAATTAGCTAAATCTAGAAATTGTCAGGGTATTATATGCGGTCATATTCATCATCCTGATATACAGATGTATGATGATATAATGTATTTGAATTCTGGAGACTGGGTTGAATCACTTTCTGCGCTTGTTGAACATGAAAACGGACAATGGGAAATTTTATATTACAATGAGTTGGTTAAAGAAGAGCTCCCCCCAGAACCAATAAAAAATAAAAAATCGGACTTTGTTTTTTCAGATTTTGCTAACTCCAAAATAGCCTAATAATCGATGAAATATCTTTTTATAATTCAAGGAGAAGGTCGTGGTCATATGACTCAGGCCATTAGTTTACGGAACAGACTAATATCTGCAGGGCACAATGTCCCTTCGGTAATTGTTGGAAAAAGTATTCGACGTGAAATTCCTGCGTTTTTTTATTCAAAAATTGAAGCTTCAGTTCATCTGGTTGAAAGCCCTAATTTCGTTATGGATAAAAACAATAAGCGAATTAATATTGGAAAAACGATTTTCTACAATCTCTTTTATACCAGAAAATATATTAAAAGCCTTCGGGTAATAAATAAAATTGTGAAAACTGAAAAACCTGATGTAATCATTAATTTTTATGATCTTCTGGGAGGTTTATTTTATCTGTTTTATAATCCTCCAATTCCTTACCAATGCATTGGGCATCAGTATCTGCTTTCGCATCCCGATTTTCAATTTCCTAAAGGACACAAAATCGATAAATTACTTTTTAAAATAAATACAAACATCACATCATTTAGAGCTGATAAATTGCTTGCACTTTCGTTCAGAAGAATGCCCAATATTCCTGAGAAAAAGATATATGTTGTTCCTCCCTTGTTGCGAAAAACGGTACTTAATCTTAAGTCAACAAACGATGGTTTTATTCATGGTTATATGTTAAATCCGGGTTATGCTAACGAAATTATTGAATGGCACAATAAAAACCAGGAGATTGAGACTCATTTCTTTTGGGATAAAAAAGATGCTCAAGAAGAAATGGTGATACATAAAAATTTGGTTTTTCATAAAATTAATGATGTAAAATTTCTTGATTACATGAGCAGGTGCTCAGGATATGCAAGTACCGCCGGGTTCGAATCTCTTTGTGAAGCAATGTACCTTAACAAACCGGTTATGATGATTCCCACTGCAGGTCATTTTGAACAAAAGTGCAACGCTTTGGATGCCTCATTAAGTGGTGCCGGCCTTATAAGTGAGGAGTTTGATCTTGATAAATTAATAAAATACATCCCAAATCATAAGACTGATCCTTCTATTTTTCAAAGATGGGTCGAAAGTGCAAGCGGGATATTTCTATCACATCTTACACCTGTATTTAATTATAAATCACAAAGAAAAACAGAAATCGGTTCAACTTTATCCGTTAAGATTTAATTCATTTTGTAAAATCAAATAATAAGATAGGTACAATCCCGTTTAAAACTAAATACGTTCAAAAATTGGTTTGCTTACAATTCGTTATCTCATTATTTGTATTTTTGCCCGATGAAAAAGTCGTTAATTATCATTTTTATTGTATTTCTTTCAATTCAACTAAGCGCACAGATTGGGGGAACACACACCTACGATTTCCTTAATTTAATTAATTCGGCACGTGTTTCTTCTTTGGGTGGTGATGTAATTGCAATAAACGACAACGATTTTAATTTAACGTACCATAATCCAGCTTTACTTAACCCTGAAATGAACCATGACCTGGTTTTGAATTATGTAAATTATTTTACTGATATTAATTATGGCTATGCAGCTTATGCTACAAACATTAAAGATTACGGCATTTTCTCCGGAGGAATAGAATACATCAACTATGGAAAGTTTATTGCAGCGGATGAAAAGGGAATAGTAACAGGAGAATTCAAAGCTGCCGAATATGCTATTAACCTGATTTATTCACGAGCAATAGATAGTACTTTTCGTGTTGGAGTAAATGTAAAACCAATTATTTCAACCCTGGAGAAATATACATCTTTAGGTTTGGCCGCCGATTTTGGTATAATTTATAATAAGCCCCGAAGTCTATTTACAGCTGCACTGGTAGTAAAAAACTTAGGAGCTCAATTAAAAGGATATACTGATGAAAGAGAATCACTCCCTTTTAATATTCAGTTAGGTATCTCGCAAAAACTAAAACATGCCCCCCTTCTGTTTTCAGTTACCTATGATCATCTTGAACAATGGGATTTAACCTACACCAAAACAGAAGATGCCTCTGGTTTGGACCCTATAACAGGAGAAGAACCTAAAGAATCAACCATCGATAAAATTGCTGACCAGTTTATGCGCCATATTATTCTGGGTGTAGAATTTAATCCGATTAATAATTTTTATGTTAGAGCTGGATATAACTACCGTCGCCGACAAGAGATGCTCATAGAATCGAAAACATCGACCATTGGTTTCTCCTGGGGATTCGGAATAAAAATTTCAAAATTCCATTTAAGTTATGGAAGAGCAACTTATCATTTAGCAGGAGCTTCCGATCATTTTTCTATTAGTACTAACCTCGATAGTTTTAGAAAGAAACTTTAACAGATTTATTAAAACTCAATATCTAGCAGGTTATAAAAACCTGTTAGATCTCTTTATATTTGCCAAATGAAATTTTTGGATTTACCTTTGATGCTCAATTTTGAAATTCATGATAAAATCAGATAAAAAAATAATAATTGCCATCGACGGCTACTCATCATCAGGGAAAAGCACTTTAGCCAAAGAGATTGCAAAAATCCTTAATTATAAATACATCGATAGCGGAGCCATGTATAGGGCAGTTACTTTATTTGCGCTCAGAAATAATTTAATTCAGAATCACGAGGTAAATGAGAAGAAACTTCATGAGTTGATCGATAAAATTCATATTAACTTCAAGCTTAATCCTGAAAACAAAAGACAAGAAACCTATTTAAATAATGAAAACGTTGAAGAAGAAATTCGTAAGATGGAAGTTTCAAACAATGTTAGTTTCATAAGCAAAATAGGCTTTGTTCGTAAAAAAATGGTTCGTTTTCAGCAGGAAATGGGAAGCGAGAAAGGTATCGTAATGGATGGTAGAGACATTGGAACTGTTGTTTTCCCGAATGCAGAGTTAAAAATATTTATGAATGCCAAGGCGGAAGTACGAGCAGAACGAAGATATCTTGAATTAAAAGAAAATAATGTTGAAGTCAGCTTTGAAGAAATTCTCGAAAACGTTAAAAAACGAGATCACATTGACGAAACACGTGATGAAAGTCCATTAAAACGGGCTCATGATTCAGTTGAATTAGATAACAGTAATCTGAACCGACAAGAACAATTAGACTGGATTATTGGTTTAGTTAAAGAACGAATAAATTAGTTGAAAGAATCATGAAAATTGAAATTGATAGTAATTCTGGTTTTTGTTTTGGTGTTGTAAATGCCATTCAGCTTGCAGAAATGGAGCTGGAAAAAAACGAAACATTATACTGTCTGGGTGATATTGTTCATAACAGTGCCGAAGTTGAGCGATTAAAAAAGATTGGATTAACCACAATTAATCATGAGCAGTTAAAAACGCTTAAAAATTGCAAAGTTCTTTTACGCGCACATGGAGAACCACCCGAAACTTACAAGATTGCTATTGAAAATAACATCCAGTTAATTGATGCTTCATGTCCTGTTGTTCTTAAACTTCAGAATAATATCAAATTAGGATTTGATACAATCTTAAAAAAAGACGGACAGGTTGTGATTTATGGTAAAGAAGGTCATGCCGAAGTAAATGGGTTGGTAGGCCAAACCAATGGAAAAGCAATTGTGATTGGTGGTATCGAAGATTTAAATAAAATTGATTTCTCAAAACCAGTTAATCTGTTTTCTCAAACTACAAAAAGCATTGAAGGCTTTTACGAAATTCAGAAAGAAATAAAAAATCGAATGATTAAAGCTCAGGGAACTGAAAATGTTGAGCTTATTTCAAACGACACGATTTGCAGACAAGTATCGCACCGACAACCAAAATTGCATGAGTTTGTAAAAAAACACGATGTAATTGTTTTTGTTAGTGGACAGAAAAGTTCCAACGGGAAAATGCTTTACCAGGTTTGTAAAGATGAAAATCCAAACACCTATTTAGTTTCAGATGTTGATGAGTTAAATCCATCATGGTTTAAAAATATTGAATCAATTGGTATCTGTGGTGCCACTTCAACTCCGCGCTGGCTCATGGAAAAAGTTGCAAAAAAAATTGAGATACTTGTAGTTTAAACTTTAAGATATATTATTTTAGAGTAAAAATCTTTAATGACAGAAAACGAAATTGCTCATAAAATTGTTGGTGCTGCAATCGAAGTTCATAAATCTTTAGGCCCAGGTTTATTGGAAAGTGCATATCAGGAATGTCTTGATTATAAGCTAACTCAGTTAGGTTTAAAAACCAAAAAAGAAAAACCAATGCCTTTGGTTTTTGAGGAAGTTAAGCTTGAATGCGGTTATAGAATAGATATTTTAGTTGAAGATAAAGTTGTAATTGAAATTAAAAGTGTTGAATCCATAAATGATGTTCATTTAGCACAGATTTTAACTTACATGAGATTGGGCAATTACAAACTTGGATTGCTAATCAACTTTAACGTCTCCTTATTAAAGAATGGGATTAAACGAGTGATAAATGGCTCTTTATAACCACCATGGACACTATGAATGCACAAAGGACACAAGCATTACTACTAAATTTCCTTTGTGAACATTGTGTAAACCATCGTGTACTTTGTGGTTAAAACTGTATTTTTGCTTTTCAATTATTATTATTCATGAATATCAAACCTCAATTTGTAGATGTTATACTTCCCCTGCCTTTAAAGCAGTTGTTTACGTATGCCGTACCTGAAGATTTAATTAACCAGGTTGAAATTGGAAAACGAGTGATTGTTCAGTTTGGAGCAAGAAAAATATATACTGCAATTGTTTTTTCTATTCATCAGAATGCTCCGAAAGATTATAAAACCAAAGATATCGTTGAAGTCTTAGATGACAAGCCCATTGTAAACGAAATTCAACTCAAACTTTGGCAATGGATTGCAGATTATTATATGTGTTCGGTTGGCGAAGTTTTTAAAGCAGCTCTACCATCAGGCTTGAAACTGGAAAGCGAAACCAAGGTTATTTATAATCCTGATTTGATAGATCAAAAGAAATTTAATTCAACAGAAACACTTATTCTCGATTTTCTGGCAAGTAAAAATATTGCAAGCATTGCGGAAATCTCAAGTGCTTTAAACCGAAAAGATGCTCTCCCTGTTATTAAATCTTTGTTAGATAAAAAAGCTGTAATTCTTGAAGAGAAACTAAGAGATAACTATAAGCCTAAAACAGTAACTTACATTAAACTCGATGATTCTGTTAAAAACGAGTTACAGTTAAATGAGATTTTCGATTCATTAAGTAAAGCCCACAAACAGCTTCACGTTTTAATGACCTATATAAAACTCTCAGGGAGTTTTATGAACAAAAAAACGGTTGAGGTAAAAAAACAAACACTAATTGAAGATTCTAAAACAAGTTCAGCTATAATTAAATCGCTCATTGATAAGAGAATATTTACAGAATATGACAAAACGGTAAGTCGCTTAAATGAGTTGCAAAATGAGCAAACCGAAATAAAAAAATTATCTGAAGCACAGCAAACTGCTCATGATGAAATCCAAAAGCATTTCGAAGAAAAAGATGTTGTTTTATTGCATGGTGTAACTTCTAGCGGAAAAACGGAAATTTATATTCATCTCATAAAAGAACAACTTGATAAAGGCAAGCAGGTTTTATACCTGCTTCCGGAAATTGCCTTAACAACACAAATCATAAACCGACTAAAATCTGTTTTTGGGAATCGGGTCGGCATTTACCATTCAAGATTTAGTGATTCAGAACGCGTTGAAGTTTACAAAAATATCCTAAAGCCAAGCGATACACTTAAATATGATATTATACTTGGTGTACGCTCTTCACTCTTTTTGCCCTTTTCGAACCTGGGATTAATTCTTGTTGATGAAGAGCATGAAAACACATACAAACAATACGATCCGGCACCTCGTTATAATGCCCGGGATTGTTCTATGGTGTTGGCTCAAATGCATCAGGCAAAAGTATTGTTAGGAACAGCCACTCCATCTTTGGAGAGTTTTTTCAATGCCCGGTCGGGGAAATATGCACTGGTTCAATTAAGCACCCGATATCTGGACATAAAACTGCCGGAAATAGAGCTTGTCGATATTTTAAGAGCCAAAAAGAGAAAAGAAATGAAATCTCTATTCAGTCCTGCTCTTTTAGATAGTATCAAAGATTCACTTGCCATTGGCGAGCAGGTTATTTTATTTCAAAATCGTCGTGGCTTTGCTCCTTATCTTGAATGTGACGTGTGTGGATGGATTCCTTATTGCACCAACTGCGATGTGAGCATGACTTATCATAAACATCAAAACGAATTGGTTTGTCATTATTGCGGATATACTATTCGTTCGCCTAAAACATGTAAAGCTTGCGGAAATACTGCAATTCAAACTCGCGGTTTTGGAACAGAAAAAATCGAAGATGAAATCAACATCTTTTTTCCCGAGTCCAAAGTTGCCCGTATGGATTTAGATTCAACACGAAAGAAAGATGCATATCAAAATATTATTGGTGATTTTGAAGATGGTAAAATCGATATTTTAATAGGAACCCAAATGGTTTCCAAAGGATTAGATTTCGACAATGTAAGTCTGGTAGGGATCTTAAATGCCGACAGCATGCTCAACTACCCCGATTTTCGTGCATTTGAAAGAAGTTTTCAGCTTATGGCCCAGGTAAGTGGTCGTGCCGGAAGAAAAAACAAACAAGGGAAAGTTGTAATCCAAACGAGCAATCCGGCTCATCCAATTTTACAATTTGTATTAGATAATAAGTTCGAAGAGATGTATAAATCGCAACTGTTGGAACGAAAAAAATTTAAGTATCCTCCTTTTTACAAACTGATAACCATAAGTATTCGACATAAGAATTCTGAGATTACCAATAAGGCTGCGCATCAGCTTGGAGTTAATTTAAGGAAGGTTTTTGGGAAAAGAATTCTTGGTCCTGAACCTCCGGTAATAGCGCGAATACAAAATAACTATATCCAAAATATTCTGTTAAAAATTGAACGGGAGCGATCATATCAAAAAGCAAAACAATTGCTAAATGAGCAAATAACAAATTTGATCACAACAGATAATTTTAAAACTATTCATATATCTATTGATGTTGATCCGGTATAGAAGGGATAAAAGACAAAAGTAAAAAGATAAAAAAATTGAGAAGACACTTTCAAACAGATTGGCTATTTTTGACTTTAAATAATTCAAGCATTTAATTATGAAATTTAAACAGTTAATTCCTTATATACTTGTTTTTATTACTTCATTTCTAATTACACCTGTTGCAATAACAAGTTTTGTGAGAAAGGCAAATGAGAATGCAAAAGAGTATGTTCGTAATTTTACTCCATTCACATCTAATTTGCCAAATGGAAGTTACGAAGGGAAATATAAAGCATTTGGAATGATAACCATGTCGAAAGTTCAATTTGAGATTGAAGATGGACTCGTTAAAAGCATTAATTTCATCAAAATGTTTCATTCACCCGGCAGTATTTATAAGGAAAACATTGAAACACAAATAAAACAAACCCAAAAGTTAGAAGTTGATGCGATAACAGGTGCTACACGTACCAGCAACTTTGCAAAGGCTGCAATAAAAGATGCTGTAGAAAAGAAAAAGTAATATAAAGTTTTGCAATATTTTATTCCCTATTTTTATGTTTACCTAAATAAAAAAATCATGTAAAAACTAATCCCAATAGTATTAATCCTGATAATGATACTAAAGCAAGCAATAAAGTTTTTAGCATAACTGCTGCATACAAATTTGGAAAATAAGAACTGCTTTCGATAAAAATAAAAAAGATCTCAGGTTGAGATCTTTTTTTATGCATTTTTGTTTTCAGCGGGTAAAGAAAAATAAAAATTGGATCCCACTCCCACTTCTGATTCCAGCCAGATTGAACCACCAAGCAAAGTTACAAAAGATTTTGAAATAGATAAGCCTACACCTAATCCATCATAATATCTCTTCGAAGATGTATCAGCTTGTGTAAAGTAATTAAATATTGATTGCTTGAACTCAGGTTTAATTCCTATTCCTGTATCTTTTACAAAAAACTGGTAAGTACTTTTCTCTAATTTACATCCCAGCTCAATAGTTCCTTGATCGGTAAATTTTAATGCATTGTTTAACAAATAAGTAAATACTTGCAATACTTTTTCTTTATCTGAATTTATTACCTGATCAAGCAATTCATCTGGCACGGTTTTAAGCAGTTTGATATTCTTTTTCTCAGCTTCAGCAATATAACTTTCGTAAGTTATGCATAGCACTTCATTAATTTTGAATTCCCCAATTTTTAATTTTGCTTGCTGCGACTGAATTTTCGATAGCTCAATTACGTTTGTTATGGTTGATAATAACTGTTTACTGGAATCAGTCATCATTTTTTTATACAATTGCACTTCATCATTGGAAGGGACTGAACTGGCAAGTAATTCGGCAAAACCAATAATCCCATTTAAAGGAGTTCGGATTTCGTGTGATATATTATTTAAAAAAGCTGTTTTTAACCGATTACTCTCTTCTGCATGATCCTTAGCTGCTAAAAGATCTTTCTCATATTTTTTTCGTTCTGAGATATTTTTTAATAAATAAGTGAGAAGAGATAAGCCTACAAATAAAGTAATTATTGCAATTACCAGCAATTGCTTGGAACGGAATGTGGCTTTATCTAAAGGTATTTCAATCATCATACTCCATGGCTTATTCTTTTTACCAATTTCAATTGGATAAAACATTCTAAAAACCTTCTCTCCGGTAAACTCGGATTTTATTTCAAATGTAGTTTCTTTTCCATTTAAAAGAGCTAGATAACTTAAATTATCAGACTTGTTTATAATATTAAAAATATTCTTTGTTACTAAAGAAGAATCAATATGTGTAATGATAGTTCCTTTACTTGAAATTAATGATAAGTACCCATATTGGTAAGGCCTAACCCGATCAAGTTCTGCTTGTAAGTCTCCAAGATTAATATCAATACCGATAGCCCCTAAGAATGTACCTTTAGAAATAATAGGAATACTTACAGTTGTGCCAAAAAATAGTTGGTTATATCCACTATAAATAAATTTGTACGGCTCAGTAAGAAATGCTGTTCTTGTTTGCTCTGGATAAATATAATAATCTCCCTCGTAATCTCTTGGAGTCATTATTTCGTAATAAATAGAATCTCCTGATCTGAAAAAACCCAATCCAATCGATCCAAGTTCATTGTATAAAGGATCTGTTTTAAACAAAGAATCTTTGCCATCAAATGCATCAGGTTCCCAAAGAGTCCAAACTCCCAAATAATTAATGTTTTCTTTAATAGCAGATTTTAACATGTTCAAAAGCTCTTCTCGTGAACCTTCTAATTTTTGAATTAATTGCACCTGTCTCTCTAACGACTTTGCATATAGTATAGCTGAATTTAAATAAACCTGAGTTTCAAATGCAGCTTTTCGGGAAATTTCTGCAGCCAGAACCTTTGAATCGTTGTATACATTCTTCCGATGATTGATGCCTAGAAATAAAAATAAAAACGAGAATAATAAAGCTGTAATAACTGTAATTAGAACAGCTATTGTTAAACTTCTGTTATTCTTTTTAAATGGCATCTAAATTATTAATTTTATAATTCACCTGAATATATAGTTGTATTTCAAAATTAGTTTATTTTACTCATATTTAAAATTAGTGCGCGATTTATCATTCATAATTAGAAATAGAATTCTAAATTGTAGATTATTCGTTATGAAATACATTTTGTAAATTGCAAAACTAAACTGTAATCTATCATGATAAAACTAATAGGATTATTTTTTATTGTTTCAACAATTAGTTGTACTTCAAGTACTAAAATGGAAAAAGAAAAAGAAAAATTATTACAAACCGACATTGATTTTTCAAACCGATCTGTTGAAGTTGGAAATCATCAGGCTTTTTTGGAGTTTGCTTCACCTGATGTGGTTTTGTTAAAACCTAACTCCTACCCAGTTGTTGGCAAACCAGCTATGAAACAATTGTATGCCGAAATATCTGATTCAAGTTATCGTTTAACCTGGAAGCCTAGCTTTGGAAGAGTTTCTGAATCGGGTGATTTAGGATATACTTTTGGAATATATTTATTGGAAATAACTCTGGGTGAACAAAAAGGACAAATGGAACAAGGAACTTATTGTAGCATTTGGGAAAAGAACGCTAAGGGGGAGTGGCGATTTGTGTTGGATACAGGAAATCCGGGACTCTCCATTGAACAATAAACAATGAACAATTATCAATTACGACAATCCGTTACATTGATAATTGATTATTGACAATTGTAAAATTGAAAAAACTTATCTTTGCATTTTAATATCAAAATTTGCCGTTGTGAAAAAACCAGATATAAAAGCAATTTTCGATTCATTTAACCAATTCAACATTTTAATTATTGGCGATGTAATGATCGACTCATACATGTGGGGAAAAGTAAATCGCATTTCTCCAGAGGCTCCAGTGCCAATTCTTATGAGCACAACACAAGAAAGTAGATTGGGCGGTGCTGCTAATGTAGCTTTAAATGTGCAGGCTTTAGGTGCAAATCCAATTCTTTGCTCGGTTATTGGAACCGATTCTAAATCAAAAACTTTTCATAATCTTTTGAAAAAAAGAAGATTGAGCAATGAAGGCATTCTTGAAGATGAAAACCGAAAAACAACTGTAAAAACAAGAATCATTGCTGATAATCAGCACTTATTAAGAGTCGACGAAGAAGTTGATTACGAGCTTGATGCTGAAACTGAAAAAAAATTTATAAATCAAATCTTAACCATTCTTGCCGACAAACAAATTGATGCCATAATTTTTGAAGACTACGACAAAGGTTGTATAACTCCATCCGTAATAAAAAGCATTGTTGAATATGCTAATAAAAATAATATCCCAACACTTGTTGATCCAAAGAAACGTAACTTTATGGAATACAAGAATGTTACGCTTTTCAAGCCCAACTTTAAAGAATTGGTTGAAGGTTCTAAAATAGATATCAAAAAAGGCGATTTCGAAGGAATTTTTAAAGCATCGCAAAAGTTACATTCCGAATTATCTGCTAAATACCTGTTAATCACTTTGTCCGAATTAGGTGTTTATATAAGTTATAACGGATCATATAAAACTTTACCAGCCGAAATTCGCGATATAGCAGATGTATCAGGTGCTGGCGACACTTTAATTGGAACTGCAAGTTTATGTCTTGCTGCAGGTTTAGAACCTGAGTTTATTGCAGGAATATCAAACCTGGCCGGGGGCCTGGTTTGTGAAAAAGTTGGTGTTGTACCTATTAATAAAGACCAATTATTACAAGAAGCAATTGAAAAATATTCTTAATCAACGAATAAATTTCAATTAAAATCTAATACAAAATCCAATTGGTAAATTAACATGCGAATTTAATCTTAACAATTGGAATTCAGAATTTATTAAAATATTTCATTTCACTTTAAGGGTCAAATATTTGATTCAAACAACAAATTGATTTGTTAATAAAATGTTTATAACTCTGAAAAATTTGTTTACAATTCTTATCTTAGTGAAATAGAAAAACGTGATAAAATTGTATTTTTGAATTCCTAATTTTGGCTAAGAACTCGAAAATAACAGGTTAATTCCTAAAAAAATATCTCTATGGCAAAAGTAATTGCAATTGCAAATCAAAAAGGCGGT
>DMBU01000114.1 GCA_003446015.1 Bacteroidales bacterium
AATTATGAGTTGATTGCCAAAACGAACTTTTTCAATATCAAAATAATGATTAATGGTTTTAATTTCTCTTGAAAGGGGTACTTTGCTATCTTCTCCTTCGAGCAACGAATATTTTAAAAATTCTGATATTTTGGTCACCATTTCTTCGGCAATATCGTTATCTTTTCGTCTGATTAATGCTCTTAAAGAGCTAAGTGTATTGAATAGAAAGTGTGGGTTTAACTGATATCGAAGCATTTCTAGTTGTGCGCTTTGAGCAAGCGATGCAGACCTTTCTGCACTTTCCTTTTGAATGCTATATTCTTCATAAATTTTGAAACCCAAATAGAACGAACTCCATACAATAAATGGATAAACTGCACTAAAAAAATTTGGCCAAAAAATTTTAATATAAAATTTTATATGAGAAACTAACTCTCCATCAAATAAACCCAATAGAACATAAAAAGAAACCTTCCAGATTATTCCAATAGCTATTGAAGATCCTACTAATATTACGATAATTGATAATGGAGACAAATTATGAATTTGAAATTTTTTAAAGAAATACCAAAGCAGTATACTTAATAGAAAAGCAATAGTAAAATTAAAAAACTCATAAAGTAATAAATTGGTATCAATTTTATTTGGGATAACCAGAATATCTAAAATAAAATTCAAAATCCAAAAGGCAAACTGAAGAAACCAAAACAACTTCTTCCTTTTTCTACCTTCTGATGCCCAAAATAAACCCATAAATACCTTTTTTATAACTTTAATTACAAAGCTAACTTTTATTTTCGCTAGAAATGTTATTTTTTTATGAGCGGTTAAATTCTTAAATGAATAACCAAAAACTTAGCCATAATTAATATATATATGGCGTATCTATGAATAATATTGGAGCATTCAATTCTTTAATTTAGATTACTTTCCGCTTATCTTTGATTTCGTCCGCTTATAAAAATTGTATTGAATAAACTAATTTTTTAAAGAATCTTGCTCATTTAAAATAAAATATAAGAAATATGAAAAATCTAAAAACATTAAGTATAGCTTTATTAATTTTTGTGTCATTTGGAATACCATATTCTTGTGATAAGGAGGAACCTGAAGCAGAAATTGATTCTCCAATAACAGGAATACCAGATACTCCGATTACAGATTTTGAAGGGAATACTTACAATACAGTTAAAATTGGCGATCAGGTATGGATGGCTGAGAATTTAAAAGCAAAATTCACATCGGATGGAACAGAAGTAGTGGAAGCTTATGTCTACGATGATAATGAAAGTAATCTTGCTGAATATGGACGTTTATATACCTGGGATGCAGCCAAAAAACCTTTTATTACAGGTTGGCATTTGCCTAGCGAAGCAGAATGGATTATTCTTGAAAATTATCTTGGTAATGATGTTGCTACAAAATTGAAAGTTGGTGGGAGTAGTGGCTATGAAGCAAAATTTGGAGGTTACAGAGCATACACTGGGGAGTTTGTTGGCATAAATTATCAAGGAGCATTTTGGACGTCAAGCGTTTATACCTATGATCACTCATTTGTTCGAAATCTTTTCTCATCCAATAATACTTTGGAACATTCTGGCTGTGGAAATATAGCAGGTAATTCTGTTCGATTAATTAAGGATTAATTATAAAAATATGAAAAATAGAAAATTAACTGGAATCATATCAATTTTGCTATTAATAGCACTAGGTTTTGCGTGCGAAAAAGATCTATTCCCAACGGATGAGGAGCTTAGTGTTTTAGGTTATAGTAACCTTCGATGGGATGGCGGAGATAACCACTATTGGTCGGTTTATACTATAAACTCTGATGGTAGTAATGATATAAAAATTATTGAATCCGATATAGGATTAAAGGGACAAGAGTGGTCACCTGATGGAACTAAAATTTTGGTATGTGGAATGGTAACACCTACTTCTCCACATTTGCTTTATGTTATGAATGCCGATGGAACCAATCTTCAGAATTTATCCCAGATGACTGAAGTCTCATTGGCACGTTGGTCACCTGATGGCAATAAGATAACATTTACTAAATTTTTTCCTGAGCAAAATTATCGCTCCGAAATATGGATGATGAATGCCGATGGAGCCGATCAAAAATCAATTACAGATGGCCAGGGTTCAAGTTTCTTTGCTAATGGAACAAAACTAATTTATACTTCATCTAAAACAGGTAATTCTGAGATATACTCTTGTAATAATGATGGCTCTAATCAGCTGAAAATTACTAATACAGTAGAAAGCGAATCTAATGTGGATGTCTCACCTGATGGAACAATGTTAATTTATACTCTACAAACAAATATTGCAGATGTTAATACTTGGGAAATTTGTCTTATGAATATGGATGGAACAAATGTTACTAAACTTACAAACAATAATTTTTTAGATGAACAAGCCAGATGGTCGCATGATGGAACACATATAGCGTTTATCTCATCTCGAGGAAGTGTAACTCAAAGTCCTGAGGTATATATTATGAATGGCGATGGAACAACTGTGGGAAAAGTAACAAATGCCAATGACAGATCTAGTTCAGCAAATCTGCCAACATGGAAACCAAAAGTATAGAAATGAGATTAAAATTAAATTGTATTATCGGTAATATAAATCAACAAAAATAATTATGAAAAAGAAAGTCTTATCAATTCTGTTTTTTACCATTATAATATCAATAATAGGATTTGTTTCATGTAAAGAAGATCCAACTGTAGAACCAGTAACTGAGTCAACGGAAAGTGTAATTGTTTTCAATACTAATTTAAGCTATGGAACTATGACTGATCAAGACGGGAATGAGTATAAAACCATTACAATTGGTACACAAACTTGGATGGCCGAAAACTTAAAAACTACAAAATACCGTAATGGAGAAACAATACAAAATGTCACGGATAATACTCAATGGCTGGGTTTGAACACTGGGGCATATTGTTGGTTTAATAACGATCCCGTGGATAAAGAAACTTATGGAGCTTTATATAATTGGTTTGCGGCAACTGATAGCAGAAACATTGCACCAACTGGGTGGCATATTCCTTCAAATGACGAGTGGCTAACATTAATTAATTATTTGGGCGGAGAAAATATTGCAGGTGGTAAAATGAAAGAAACAGGTTCAGTTCATTGGACCAACCCAAACGAAGCCGCCACAAATCAAAGTGGTTTTACTGCTTTAGGTGTTGGTGAGCGCGATGGTATAGATCGTGATTTCCAATATCGTTTTACGTGCTGCCGTTTTTGGAGCCTGACCGAGTACGATAATATAAATGCTTGGTTTAATGCTGTGTTTAATTACGCTACTTATTGTAATCACAGTAACTACATCGAAAAACAGTTTGGTCTTTCTGTTCGTTGCATAAAAGATGACACTGAAACTGATTCTCAAATCATAGGAATACCGGATACTCCAATTACCGATTTTGAAGGGAATACATATAATACTGTTAAAATTGGTGATCAGATTTGGATGGCTGAGAATCTAAAAGCAAAATTCACATCAGATGGTACAAGGGTTTCTGAAGCTTATGTTTATAATGATAACGAAAGTTATCTTGACGAATATGGATGCTTATATACCTGGGAAGCAGCCAAAAAATCTTTTATTGAAGGTTGGCATTTACCTGGCGAAGCAGAGTGGAATATTCTTGAAAACACACTTGGTTCTGATGTAGGTGCAAAGCTAAAGGTTGGTGGAAGCAGCGGGTTCGAAGCAAAAATAGCCGGATATAGGTATCCCTTGGGAGATTATGCGGATATTAACGTCTGGACTGTTTTTTGGACTTCAACAGCTTATACCTCCGATCATTCTCTTGTACTTAATCTTTTTTCAGATAATAATAATTTTGAACACTCCGGTTGTGAGAATTTAAACGGAAACTCTGTTCGATTAATTAAGGATTAATAAAACTTAAAAAACAAAAACTTTGTTGATTCTATAATTTTACTTTAAATAAATAAACGATATGAAAGAAATGATATTTTTTAAAACGCTTACTCAGAATCTGAAGTTAATATTAATAGTTCTGCTAATTCTTAGCGGATTTACAAATTGTGACAAGGAGAATGAACCAATCATAAATAGTTATGAATATACACCTCCCCTTTCGTATGATGATGGAATTGAAACATCTTCTCTAGCAAGTGAGGGAATGGAAATAAATCCAATTGTGGAAATGATGAATTATCTAAATTCTAATCATTCTCATACTGTACATAATATTCTAATTACAAAAAATAATAAATTGGTATTTGAAGAGTACTTTGAAGGCTACAAACTGGATTATAATGCAGAAGATTTGAATGGGGAGTTAATGGATTATACCAGAACTACAGATCATCCCATGCAATCGATTTCAAAAAGTGTTACTTCTGTTATTTTTGGTATTGCAGTTAAAGAAGGCTATTTCCCTGATTTAAATAAAAAAATAATTGATTATTTTCCTGAGTACACCGATATACTTACCGGTGAAAAGGCAAATGTTACTATTCATCATCTTTTAACCATGACATGTGGTATTGCCTGGGATGAAAGCACTTACCCAATTGGTGATCCAAGAAACGATATTACTCAATTATTTGCCAGTGAAGATCCAATATATTTTATTCTTTCAAGACCTTTGGTTTCTTCTCCCGGAACAATTTTTTCTTATAGTAGCGGAGCAACAAATGTTATTGGAGCTATTATCGAGAAAGAAACAGGAATGGGTTTCTTAGATTATGCAAATCAAAAATTATTTGATCCGTTACGATCTGAAGGGGGAGCTTGGAGTGCATACAGTAATGGACAAATTCATGCTTCAGGGGGATTAAAATTTAAAGCAAGGGAACTTACTAAAATTGGATTGCTCTTTCTAAACGATGGTATGTGGGAAGGTAATCGAATTATTACAAGCGACTGGATCAATTCTTCACAGTATGAACATGTTACGTCAATAGCAAATTTTTTCCCAAATTCTGGTTATGGATACTATTGGTGGCTTACAAGTTTCATTGTTAAAGGTGTTTCGTATAAATGCTTTTTTGCAGCAGGATGGGGAGACCAATATATGTTTATCATTCCTGATCTGGATATGATTATTGAATTTAATAGCGGAAATTATCTTGGAACAAGCAGCATTTCTCCGTTTGATTTGGTTAATAATTATATATTAAAGGCTATCTTATGATTTTTCTGATTGGCTAATACCAGATGTGCTTTTATGAATTAGTATTGTATGACAGCATGGATCTGGACAATGGTTATAAATATTTGTGAGAAATCATTAAGATTGAATGAAAATTGTAAAAATTTGAAAAGTACTTTGATGTATTTAAAAATAGACTTTTTTGAATTGATTTGTGGTCTATTGTTGTTAGAATTAGGAAATTGTTAATGTAGAAACAATGCTTAAAACATTAATAAAAACGTTGTTTCCATTCCAGGAACCGATTGTACAGATATATTTCCACTATGTAAACGCATAATCTGACGAGCAAGGCTTAGACCAATACCGGAGCCTTGCTCTTTGGTTGTGAAAAAAGGCATAAAGATTTCATCAATCATTTCAGGCTTAATTCCTTTACCGTTGTCAGTTATTTGAATTGATATATTACCAGAAATTTCTTCGAATGCCGATATGGAAATTTGACTACTATTTGCTTCAATAGAGTTTTTTATCAAATTAATAATGAGCTGTTCTATTTGATTTTTACCAGCAAAGATAAATTCTATGTCCGGATCGACGTGTGCTTGGAATTGAATGTTTTTAATCGCAAATTCCTTCTTCCAGAATAAAGCAATATGTGTAAAAAGAGATTCAATTTTAATTTTTTCGAATTTAGGTTCAGGCAATCTGGAAATGGACTTAAAGGAATCAACAAATTGTTGCAAACCTATATTTCTTTCTTTAATAATTTTTAAACCAGAGCCAATATCAGAAATTATTTCATTGTTAAGATCTTTTATTTCAAGGGTTTTATTATTCTCAGGATTCGTGATAATCTCATTTAATGTATCTATTGTTGATGAAATTGGTCCTATAGAATTCATAATTTCATGTCGAAGAATTCGAATCAGCTTTTGCCACGATTCAAGTTCTTTTTCATCCAGTTCATTTTTAATATCCTGAATGGAAACGATTTTGAGTTTTTCTTCATTGGTTTTAAATTCAGCGAGTTTTACCAATAAATTCAGGATTTTAATGCTATTATTTTCTAGGATTGTAACTTTAAGTAGCTTTTGTTCAGAAGCTTGCAAATTTTGAATGGTACTTGAGAAATCGGGGTGAAGACCATTTAATTCAGAAATATTAACAATATCTCGAATTCTTAACAATTCTTTCAAGGCTTTATTTGCAAGCTTAACGGTTCCTGTTTCATTAAAACTTAATAATCCAACATTGGCAATTTCTGTAATAACTTTAAAATAATGATCCTGTTTTATACTTTTTTCTTTTAGAGTTATTATCTGCTTATTTACCATTTGTAATCTTCTGCTTAATTGTAAATAATTAATATTTTGAAATTCATTCGTAAGCAGAATAGATGAATCATCGTATTTTAGTGAATCGAAGAAAGCAATTAAATCGCGATTTAAGTAATTCAATCTACGAATTAGTAAAATTACTTGTATTATCAGAAGTGCAGCAATATTAATGTTGATTACAATGTCATTGTATTTTTCATTAGCAAAAACAAACAGGATAGGAGTAGCAACAATTAATAATACTCTAATTATAATATTGATATATAGATTTTTAAATATCATAGCTGTCAATTTTTCGATATAGGGTTTGTCTTCCTATCTTTAATTCTTTTGCTGTTTCACTAATATTCCAGTTATTCCTTTCCAGAGCATTTTTAATTATTAATTTTTCGCCTTCTTCCAGAGAAATTGGTTTGTCTATTTCAGTATTTGACTTAATGGAATTATCAAAAACAAAATCATTTATTGTAAGTGTATTTGATTCAGATAAAATAACTGCTTTCTCAATGGTGTGCTTTAATTCACGTATGTTTCCCGGCCATTTATATGATAAAATTTTTTCCAGGGCCTGGTTGTTAATTTTTAATCCGGGTTTATTGTATTTAGTTGAAAACGAAATTAAATAATGATTGGTTAAAGGAATAATATCGTCTTTTCGCTCTCGTAAAGGAGGTAAAGTTATTTTAACCGTATTAATTCGATAGATTAAGTCTTCTCTAAAAAGATTTTCGCTAACCAGCTGATTTAAATCTTTATTTGTTGCTGTAACAATTCTTATATCAATAGGAATAGGTGTATTGGATCCAATCCTTGTAATTTCATTATTTTGAAGAACCGATAATAATTTAGCTTGCATCACATAAGGTAAATTTCCAATCTCATCTAAAAATAAAGTACCTCCGTTTGCAGCTTCAAACTTGCCCACTCTGTCTTCTTTTGAGTCTGTAAAAGATCCTTTCATATGACCAAAAAGCTCACTTTCAAAAAGGTTCTCGCTTAAAGATGTTAAATCGACTGATAAAAACAATTCGTTCTTGCGACTGGATAATTCATGAATCTTTTGTGCTATTAATTCCTTCCCGGTTCCGTTTTCGCCTAAAATCAAAACATTAGCATCAGTTTTAGCAACTTTAGAAACAGTTCTCATAATCTCAATCATTTCTTTTGAATGATAAATCATTTGAGTTTCTTTCGAACGGTTTTGTTTTAAAGTATCCTTTTGTCTTTCAAGAATTTTTACCTTTTGTTTCGACTTTCTTAGTTCTAATGCGGCATGTAAAGTGCCTAACAATTTTTGATTATTCCAGGGTTTCTCAATAAAATCAAAAGCCCCTGATTTAATTGCTTTAACCGCTAATTCTGAATCTCCATAAGCAGTAATTAATACAACAACCGTCTCTGGATTTATTTTAAGTATTTCGTTAAGCCAAAATATTCCTTCATTCCCGGTATTTATTCCGGCAGAAAAATTCATATCCAAGAGTACAATGTCAATTTCTTTTGAGCTGATCAGTTGATGAAGTTTATTTGGATTACTTACAGTAATAACTTCTTTAAATTTATATTTTAGAAAAAGTTCTAATGAGCTTAAAACACTCTGATTATCATCAACAATAAGTATACTTCCTTCTTTTTTATCCATGCATTGATTGTTTAATAAATCAAAATTATGACTAAATTTAATTCATTCAAAACATATTGTTCGATTATGGAACACGAATTGGATGATTTTGGAACACGACTAAGTTGAAAATAGAATTTAATTTGATTTATCTATTAGTGTATGAGTAGTTTATGTTTTTTGGTATGGCTTTGGCTTTATAGGCAAAAACCTAAAATATAAATATATGTTTGTAAAGAATATCATATTATCGATACGAATAATGTTAAGAAGCAAGTTGTTTTCATTTCTTAACATTGTTGGATTAGCTTTCGGGCTGGCCTGTACTATTTTACTCTATTTGTGGATTACTGATGAGTTAAACTATGATACATATAATAAAAATGTCGATCGAATATTTATTGTACAGCACTGGCAACACTATGGTGATTACGATTTTCAGTGTTGGGTTTCACCAGCACCAATGGCTCAGGCATTTAAAGAAAAATATCCTGAGGTAGAGCAAACAGCCAGATTGGGTTGGGGATACGATGGTCTTGTAAGCCATAATGATAAAAAGCTAATTCAAGAAGTACGCACAGGAGATCCGGGTTTGCTGGATATTTTAACCTGCCCTTTTATTTATGGAAGCAAAGAAGACTTTGCAAATGGTTTAAAAAATATTATTATTTCACAAAAAGTTTCTGAACAGTATTTTGGAGATGAAAATCCTGTAGGAAAAACACTACTGCTTGATGATCAGTATGCATATACCATTAAAGGAGTGTTCGAAAATATTCCACAAAATGTAACCTATAGATTTGAACTTTTAATTCCATTTGAAAATTTAAAGGACTTTGGACAAAGCCTGGACAGTTGGGGGTCAAATTTTTGTACAACATTTGCCCTGTTAAAAACCGGAGTTGAATACAAAACATTTGAAGCAAAAGTTGTTACCTTCCTCGATGAAATGAAAGAGAATCCGGAAGGGAAGAAGAATGAGGTAATTCTTAATCCTTTAAAAAGAATTCATTTATATGAAATTGAAGGTGGAGGAAGAATTGAGATGGTAAGGATTTTTGGGCTTATCGCTATTTTTATTTTAATAATTGCTTGCTTTAATTATACAAATCTGGCAACTGCCAGAGCCGAAAACAGAGCCAAAGAGATTGCCGTAAGAAAAGTTATGTCTGTTTCAAGAGGGCGTTTGATTCGTCAATTTTTAGGAGAATCATTTATTTTCACGTTTTTAGCCCTCAATTTTTCTTTAATAATTGTTCGCCTTCTTTTGCCTACTTTCAATGATATGGCAGGAAAAGAGCTGGTAATGGATTATTCAAATATTACAATCTTATTAAGTTTAGTTGCAATTTGGATTTTTACGAGTCTTAGTGCCGGAATTTATCCTGCCTTTGTTTTATCATCATTTAAAGTTATTAGTACCCTTAAAGGTGCCAAAAGAAATGGAAATAAGGGAGGCTTATTTAGAAAGATATTGGTTGTTATTCAATTTTCATTATCCATTGGATTAATAATTTGCTCGTTAGTAGTAAGTAAGCAGTTAGAATTTCTTAAAAATAAGCATCTCGGGTTTGATAAAAATAATATGATATATATACCTATTCAAGGAAAAATGATGGATAGGTACAATATGATTAAACAAGATTTACTAAATAATCCAAATATTGAGAATTTAACAAGAACATCCTATTCAAATCCATTTAGTGTTGGAAGTAATGGAGGTGGTTGGGAATGGGAAGGAAAAGATCCTAATGTTAGTCCATTAGTGTCGTATTTAGTAGCTGATGAGGATTTTATTAAAACCTTTAAAATTAAATTGCTCGATGGGAGATATTTCTCTTCAGAATTTACTTCAGATACTAGCAATACTGAAGATCAAACTATTTATAATGTTGTAATTAATAAGGAATTTGCTGATATTATTGGTAATGAAGGAATTACTGAGAAGGTCTTGCGCAGGGGTGGTGAAAACAAATATCCTGTAATTGGAGTTGTTGATGATTTTCTTCATTTGCCTGCTGACCAAAAAAACAAACCCTTGGCAATTTACTTTTATGAAGGTAGCTACAGATACATATTTATTCGAATTTCAGGGAATGAGGTAAGTTCAACTTTAAAGTTTATTGAGTCTGTTTTTGCTGAATATAATCCTGGTTTTGTTTTTGATTATGGTTTTCTTGATGAGGGTTACGAAACATTATATAAAGATGAAGAACGAATAGGTAAAATTATGAGATCATTTACCATATTTGCAATACTAATATCTTGTTTGGGATTATTTGGTTTAGCAGCTTTTTCGGCACAGAAAAAAACTAAGGAAATTGGAATAAGAAAAGCTCTCGGAGCTCCTGTTAAAAATATTATTTTGATGCTTTCAAAAGAAATGACAAAATGGGTACTTATATCAAATATAATTGCATGGCCACTTGCATATTTCCTGATGAATAAGCTATTAAATAATTATCCTTATCATTACGAAATGACCATTTGGATTTTTATTCTGGCTGGAGGTATGGCATTCTTATTATCAGTTCTGACTGTAATTTATCAAGCTTTGATAGCTTCCATAAAGAATCCTGTTGATAGCCTAAGGTATGAATAAATAATACAAATCAGTTAATTTCATTGAGATTTCGTCCGAAATAGTACAAAAGCGTACAATTTCGGACGATTTTTTTAAGAGAGAAATAAGCAAATGTATTGAAAATAAGGCATATACGATTTAATGGCATAGTATGTGATATTAAAGCAAACGAAGAAATAGGGAAAATATAATCTGACTTTTATGAATTTCTCAAATTAATAATCAGACTTTAACATTTATTTAACGAGTTAAGTATTGACTTTGTAATGAATTAAAAATAGCTTTGTACGAAATAATTCGTAATTAAATTAAAAAAAATACTTTATGTTCAAAAATTTATTTAAAACTGCCATCCGAAATATATTTAAGGATTTTGGGTATAGTAGCTTAAACATTTTAGGCTTAACAATTGGAATTGCAAGTGCATTATTTCTTATCATTTATATTGCTGATGAATTAAGCTATGATCGTTATCACGAAAATGCTGATCGTATTTATAGAGTAGCATCGCACATAACCGAAACGGATGATGAATTCACATGGATAGTGGCTCAAATTCCTTTTGCACCGCAAGTTGTACAGGATTATCCGGAAGTTGAACATTCTGTTCGATTTATCGATGCCGGAAGGGAGCTATTTAAATTTGAAGATAAAGAGTTTTACGAGGAGGATTTCTATTTCGCCGACTCTAATGTTTTTGAGGTTTTTACCTATGAATTTGTAAAGGGGGATTCTAAAGATGCGCTTATTGAACCAAATACAATTGTACTAACTCAAACAATTGCTGCAAAATATTTTGGGAAGGAGGACCCAATTAACAAAACTCTTACAAACGGAGAAGATACGTATAAAGTAACCGGAGTGATAAAAGATGTTCCATTTTATTCTCATTTTCGATTTGATGCTTTAATGTCGAGGAAAAGTTTGCCTGAAGAAATGGGTTCTTGGGGTAATTTTGGTGTATATACATATCTGCTTTTACCCGAAGGATTGGATTATAAGGAGTTCGAAAGCAAAATAAAAGAAATGTACGCTAATTATATGTCTGAGATTTTTGAACGAATTGGCATTAGTATTGAATATGTTTTAGAGCCAATAACAGACATACACCTTAAGTCAACTAATCCAAGTGAGCCGGAACCTACCGGTAGTATGGCATATGTAATTATTTTTGGAATTGTAGCATTGTTCTTAATTCTTATTGCAGCCATGAACTACATGAATCTTGCAACTGCACGTTCAACAAAAAGGGCGAGAGAAGTAGGTTTAAGAAAAGTTGTAGGATCACATCGGGGAGCACTAATCTTTCAATTTTTAACCGAGTCAACCGTATTAACTTTTATTTCACTTGTTTTAAGTATTATTTTGGTTATTCTTCTGCTGCCTCAATTTAATCAATTGGCCGGAAAATCATTTGATATCAATGTGTTGTATAGCCCGGTTGTTATCATAAGCATTATTGCAGTAATATTAGTTGTAGGCATTTTTGGAGGTAGTTACCCAGCATTTTATTTATCAAGATTTAGTCCGGTTTCTGTAATGAAAGGTGAAATTACCAAAGGTTCATCAGGTAGTTTGTTCAGAAAAGTATTGGTAGTTATTCAATTCACTATTTCTGTTGCTATGATTGTTTCAACCCTTGTGGTTTACAAACAATTAAACTATCTGAAAACAAAGGATCTAGGTTATGATATGAAAAATGTGATTAGTTTAGAACTGTCAACCAGAGAAATGGTAGAAAAATACACAGTTATTAAACAAGCTTTATTGGAAAATCCAAATGTTAAATATGTTGGTTCTTCTGGTGCAAGGGTTGGAGAAGGATCCGGAAAAGTATTACTTAATGTTGACACAGACGACGGAATGCAGCAAAGAGGTATAAATTTAAGCGGAGTTGATCATGACTTTGTGGAGGCTCTTGGTATTACTATGATCAAAGGACGAGATTTTCAGGAAGATATGCCTTCAGATACTTTACTTGGTGTAATTGTTAATGAAACTATGGCAAAGCGTTTAAACTGGACAGAACCTATTGGGAAAAGAGTCGAATTGCAAGGACGTAATGGACAGGATTTCTTAAAAGCTACGGTAGTAGGAGTAATGAAGGATTATCATCAAACAGGAATGTATAATGAGATTGAAACATTATTATTATTTTATAGAGTTAATAATAGAGTAATATATGCCAAATTAAGCGATGAAAATGTACAGGAAACCATTCGATATATTGAAAAACGATGGACTGAATTCTTCCCGGATCAACCATTTGCATATTCCTTTTTATCAGACAGATTTAATGAGCAATTTGGTGCAGATGAAAAACGAGGTTTTATTTTTACCCTATTTACAGCTCTCGCAATTCTTATCGCTTGTCTGGGATTATTCGGATTAGCATCGTATACGGTAGAGCAACGTACAAAAGAAATAGGAATTAGAAAAGTTGTTGGAGCCAGCGAGGGAACAGTGGTTAAATTAATTTCTCGTGAATTTATTATTCTGGTATCCATATCAATCTTGATTGCTTTTCCATTATCGTATTATTTTATGCGCGATTGGTTGCAGCAATTCGTGTACAGAACCAATTTAGGATTATTTATATTTGTTTTGGCAGGCTTAATAACCATAACCATAACATTTATTACCATCAGTTTCCAGGCATGGAAAGCGGCAAATGCAAATCCTGCAGAATCGTTAAGAGTAGAATAAATAGTAAGAAATATATTCTTTATAAATTCTTTTGGGTATCAGAAATTTTGATTCTGATACCCAATTCTTATTTAGTCGATCCTTAATTACCTTTTAATGCGTTGAATATTAACATATAATGTTGATAATTACCATATATTTTGATAGTTTAAATTGCAAGAATATCTTAAATTGTAATAAAA
>DMBU01000018.1 GCA_003446015.1 Bacteroidales bacterium
TAATATAAATTATAGGACGTAAATAGTAAATCACGCTCAGCTTGCTGATTAACATAAAATCAGTTCCATGGCTTTAGTTATGGAACGGTAATGATTTTATGTTAAAGTGATTTACGGACAATTAGTATCTTGGACTCCCGAAAACTTTCAGGAAGTTCGATAACTATCGAAATTTTGTTAAAGCAATTTTGTGTACTTAACTATAGCGAAATGAATTCAAACCAGCCTGCCGGTTGGCAGGTATGCAATTCTCAGGGACTTAAATATGAATTGTTTAAACAATTATTCAAAGTGATTTGCAGCATCCCACATAATCTTTACTCATATCAGATTTAGTGATTCTTTGAGTCTTTGTGTTTTAGTGGCGAGAAATAATATGTTTTAAGTAATAGATATACAAAATAATAAGCCTTTTAAATTGAATATTACGACCTGTTTGCCCGTTTAAATTCAAACCAGCCAGCCGGCTGGCAGGTATGCAATTCTCAGGGACTTAAAAATGAATAATTTAATCAATCTAGCTCAAACAGTTCAACAAAGTTTGCCCTATGTTAAAGTGATTTGCGGCATCTTATATAAACTTGCACACACTGATATTTAGTGATTCTTTGAGTCTTTGTGTTTTAGTGGCGAGAAAAAATATGGTTTAAGTAATTGATATACAAAATAATAAGTCTTTTAAATTGAATATTACGACCTGTTGCCAGTTTGAATCCAAATATGCAATTCTCAGGGACTTTAGAATTTTTAATTTAAGGCCAAAAGAATACTTTGCAGTTGCCGACGAAATTATAAAATTTTTGAAGCATTCAAAGATCGCTTCGCATTTCTAAGGCGTTTATTTGTGTGAAATCGTTTTTCTGGGTAATTATGCTAATGAAATGCAAATATTCAATTCTCGTGAAGTTAAAAGCCCTCATTTGTTCTATAATTATTCGTTCAGATAATTTACGGATCTCATCAAACATCCAAAGGATGTTTGCCCTGTTTGAAACCAAAGTTAATACACATTTGTAACCAACTTATCATCAGTCTATCTTTTTCATGCTAAAATTCCAGTTACACGCTAACGCATGGCTCGCCATTTTGCCTGTCTAACGCGCTTTTTAACACTTTAGAACCTTCTATTTAACATAATTAATGCAACTATATATTTTTGATTATCTCAAGAGGAATATCGTACTTTTCACACAAAAAACTATCTATTAGGGATTGATCAGATTGTTTATCTATCCATTTCTGATCTTTTTCTGAAAAATTATAAACTCCAAAGTTTCTTATATACCTCTTCCCCAATGAATAATAATTATTTTCATAAGGTCTACTTATATGTTTAACGTAAAACCAGAACAGTTTACTTTGAAGTATCTTCTTTAAAATTTTAAGTTGATTTGGGTTTTTTGATAAAATCGAAAAACCATTATAATAAAACAAATCTTTTTCATCACTATAAACAAAATACGGTTTATCAGATATATAAGGAAATAATAGTTTATATCCATACAATGTTAAACCTTGTGATCTCCCATAAATAAACCATTTCTTATATATCCTATTGCCTTTATCTCTTTTCGATAATTCTTGTTTATGTCCATATAAATAAGTGTATGCTAATGGAAAATTTTGTTTAAAATACTCCTCTTCCATAGGTATTATTTCCTTATTTACCTGATTATTTTTAAATAAACTGGCTTGATTACTACTAATTGTTACATATGGAAATATTATCTTTTCCATCAAGGATTCAATTTCATCTTCAGATTTTAAAATGCTAGGTTTTATTATGTTACGGCAGATTTCTTTTTCTATTCTAACTTTCTCATCTTTTTCATAGAACTCATAATACTCATTGGTTTCATTTATAGGTTTGAACACATATATATTGTTTCTTAATGTTGCTATTCCATTTTTGATTTCTACAATACTATCAAGTGAAGAACCAGTTTTTTCAATTTTCTTTAAGGTACTTTCAATAATACTATCTTCTAAAATCCAACCCTTTTTAATATTTAAATTTGCATAGGGTATTAATTTAAATGACTTGCTTGTTAAATTAAAAATACCATCTGGGCTTGACTTTGTATAGTATATACCGGAATCCTTTTTTTTAGAAATTATGCAGATACACGTATATGTGCGTCTTCCGTGAAATATTTGAATAGATCCAAAATCAATATATTTGAAAGCATACATGTTATCTTGAATATATTTTCTAACTCCTATCCCATTTAAACTGCGACTAAAAGAACTCATTGTAATATATCCAAGGTTACCTTTTTCAGCTAATAATTCAAGTCCAATTTGAAAAAAAAGTAAATACAGATCAGGTTTTCCAGTCTTTGAAACACTCCAGTTTGATAGTAATTGCTTGCTTTCATCATCAATCTTAGAAGCTCCAACGTAAGGGGGATTTCCTACCAAAATATCAAATCCATTATTTTCATTTATAATAGAAACTTTAGCCCAATCAAAATTTAGTGCATTTCCTACAAATAAATTAAAATCGAACGCTTTAACATCTTCTCCTTGCATAATTGCATATAACGATAATAAAATAATGGATCTATCAATACTATATGATTGAATATCTAATCCAAATATATTATCCCTATAAATTTCAAAAAGGCTTTTATTGGTTTTTTGTTTATAAGTATCTATAAATGAGATGAAGAAACCACCACAGCCACATGAGATATCCCCAAAACGAACATTTTCTATAGATTCATTTTCATAGTAATACTGATGAGATGTTTCTTCTACAATGTAATCTCGTATATATTTTGGAGTATATACTGCGCCATTTACTTCTTTATCTGCAGGAGAAATAACAAATTCAAATAGTTCAATAAGGTCCTCAATTTTATAATCTTCTTTATATTTTGATATAATTTCTACAAAAAGATTTAAACTTTCAATTTCTTCAGAATTACTAGCAATAATAAGACTTTTTATAAGTTTATTGTGATCAACTTTAAGATTGTTAAATACAAGAAATGAAGAAACAATCAAACGATTAATTTTGATTGGTTCAAAAGAATAGCTCTTTAGAAATGAAAGTATCTGTTTTGGTATCTTCAAAGTGTAAATTATTAAGAGAGTTGAGGACAAATTACATTTGGATCCCAAAATTTATTTCTATCGATTGATTCTCTATTATATTCCCAATAACTAGCATGTGTTTGAACGTAAGGTTTTAAGAATTTAATTTGATACTCTTCTAATAAATTAATATACTCATTGCTTTCTAATTTAATTTTTTTCCATATATCTGGGAAAAAGTTAGATAAGGTAAAATCTATTCCTAATATTGCTTCCATTGGATAATGCATTATTCTTGGACTATCAAAAATAAGTAATTCTCCAGTATCTATGCTACCTGAATTTTGTTTTAATTTTCTTCCTCCAAATTGAAAATGATAAATTGGATGTGGAAATTCAGATTCACCATCACCTTCTTTTATTATATGTCTATCTAAATGGTATGAAGTTAATAGTTGTATAGTGTCTTTTTCTACAAATTTTGTTCCTTCAATAACTATATTAAATTCAAGCCATTCAAAAGGGTCATCCATTGTATCAAGCCTTTCACAATCTCCAAAAACTTTTAGGTCTAGAATTAATTTTAAATCCTTACAATTTTCAGGTAAAGTATGTCGTGGAACACTGTGAAACTTAAAAATTAACCTACCCAGACTATATCCCCACGAATTGGCACTACTTCCTTTATTTGGAATTCTAGGTACAAAATCTTTATTTTTCAATTCAGTAATAGCACTTTCAAATGAACTTATGTCTGCAGTTGGAAAATACTTATATAATATATCCACCAATTTTTTTAAATCAGCAGCAAATTTTTTCCTTTTATGCATTACGCTACTTGGAATAGACATTATAAGTAAGCTTGTTTAATATCTTCTAACCTCTCTTTTTCTGATGTATGAATACGCAATCCAAGTTTTGTAGATTCGCGTTCCAAAATGGCTTGAAGAGAAACATATTTTTTGTCCTGCCATGTATGTATATATGTGCCATCTACTAAAAAACCATCTTTTGGATCTAAAGGTTTTTTATAAGCTGCACAAATTGTCCAAAACTTAGTACTTGTGGTCTTCTCAATCTTTTGAGCGACAGTTAGTTCGTTTAAGTTAAACTTTTCTTTAATTAGCTTAACTCTATCTTCAGCATTTAATCTTATGATTGAGATATCCGGAAAGTATGAATTCCACCAGTTTAAAATCTCATATGCCCACCATCTATCATGTGATTCTTTAAATACTCCATTGTATTTATACACATTTAGAATTTCTAATAATTGATTCCAGTCTTTTGAGACTGAATAATTAATTCCCAATCTAGCTGCTAATATTTGCTCGTTTATTAAAACACCTGATTTTAAAATTACTTCGTTAAATATGAATTGAGATATTTCAGAAGCAGATGTTCCTTCTCCATTTAAAAATCTTGAAGAAAATAGCTTTTCTTCTATATCTATTTCATTTGGTTCGCCTAATATCTTTTTAAAATTAATTTTGTTTTCTTGTATTGTAGAATATGTAATTATGATAGAATTAATTAGTTTTTCGTATTCTTGTCCTTTTTGACTAATTTTAGTTTTATTGAAAGTATAATCAAATAAATCATGACTCGAAGTATCTGAATTGTAATACTTCTTTAGATTTTCACTACTGGATATCAAGAAGATTGGAAATTCTTTAATAAATCCACTATCACCATGACATCTAGAACGAACACCTGAAGCTAAACTTGGAGCTGTATATTTAGCTACTCGATCTCCTTTTTGATTACCATCTAACTTGAGATCTAAGATTAATGCTTCAAATTGACTTTGTTTTTCAATAAGTTCAGAAACCAAATCTTCAAATGAAGTCGGAGTAATTACTTCAATTTCTACTAAACTTAAACTTGATAAACCGTCAGCAAAAGCCTGACTTCGCTCTATTTTTTCATCATCAATATATAAAACTTTATATGGCATATTCCTTTATTTCTTCTTTTGTTGCAGTTGGTACTATTATCCTTATATTCGTAACAAATCCTTTAGGGGCATTATCAACCGAAATTTCTCCATTATAACTTTCTACAATATCACTAACTATTTTTAATCCTAAGCCAGTTCCAGTTAGTTCATCTGTGTTTTTAACATTATGACCTTTAGGACTTGAAGTTGTAAAAAAAGCATTAAATATTTTATCTCTATTTTCAACAGGAATACCATCTCCATTATCAATGAATTCAACAAAAAGATGGTTGTTTTCTTTTCCTGCATTAATTAGTATTTTACCTTTTTCAGAATAAGCTCTCTTTATAGCCTTTTTAGAGTTACTGTACAAATTAAATAAAATAGAAGCCCATTCTGAAGTATGCATTTTGCATGTAAATAAATCATATCCTATAAAGTCACAATCTATTGTGATATTATTTCTTTCTAAATCTGGTTTAATTGTTGTTACAAAAGGCTTAATAACATCCCTCAATTCAATAGGTCTTAGCTCTTGGTTAACGTTCTGCGAAACAGTTTCATCAAAATAGGCTGCATACACTTTAAACGAGTCAAATGTGTTTCTTAATCTTTTAGCTCTTTTATATTCTTCAGTAAACTTATCTAATTGATTAATAATGAAATTAGTATCGATATCAAATGTACTTAAGTAATTCATTATTTCATGAGTAAATTCTCCAATTATTAAACCTAATCCTGCAAGAACGCGAATCATATTTAACTCGTCAATACTTTTAAGTGCATCTCTTAATTGTTGCGCTTTTTTTCTAAATTCTTCTGCACGTTCTTTTTCTTGTGAAAAACTATCTTCTTCCTTTTTATTTTCTTCTTTAATGACAGGGATAGTTTCCTTCATTTCAATTTCATCAGCCATTTTATCAAGATCGTCTGCTGTATCAAGAATAGATTCTTTTGGACTTTTAGAATACTTTGCCTCCCAACCCTTCTGCCCTGATCTTGTTTTTCTTCCACGTGCTCCAGCTATACGATTGATAGCAGCTATAATGCATTTGTAAATGAAATCTATTAATTCATCATAAGCTTCATTTTTAAATAACCCTTCACGACTTGATAATTCAATGAAGTTATCATTATCACCTTCAATTTCTACAAAACCGAAGAAATTAGTGTTTCCATGTTGCGGTAATATTGTTCTACGTCTAATAGAAGCATCTAATCCCAGCCAATCATCCTGTGGTTCAGCATATGGTAATACTCTAAAACCATTTCTATATAATCTGATGCCACCATGTAATTTTGCAGATTCATTTATATAACTTTCTACTTGCTTTGGAATAAAACCGGCTTTATAGATAAAGTAATAAGCTTTAAATCTAACTCCTTCAAGATATTTATATTTCAAATCTGATTCTTCGTTTTTATTCAATCTTACAGGTGTTGAAGTTTGAGCATCAACTTTGCTTTTATTTATAATCCAATATCCATCATTATTTTCATCCACAAAACCTTCAATTTCTGCTAATGCATGCTCGTAAAACATAGATTCCTGGCTTACAAATTCTTCACCATCTTTAAGACATGTAATCTTAAAACCCGGATCGATTATATCTTCATCTTTTTTCTTTTTAGTCTTAGATAAGGGAAATGGCTGTATAATATCAATCGCATATCTGTAAACTCTCTTTATCATTGCTTCAGACCACCATTCTCTTAAACCTTCAATAATCAGTTTAGTACCTTTTTCTTTTTCCTTTGGTATTTCTTCTATTTTATTAGATATGAAGTAAATATCGTCTTCCAATAAGTAATTACTCCAGTCTATTTGAACCTTTAATGCTAAAGCAGAATTAGCACTTTGAGTAATAATAGTAAGTTTATTTCCTAATCTTTGTGAAGAAAATCTACCAATCCCTTTTTTACCAGCTCTATCTCTTTTGTATATAGTTGATACAGGTTCATGAATTTTTGATTTTGATGAAATTCTCATAAATCCATCAATTAAATCTTCTCTTGTCATTCCGCTACCGTCATCTTCCAAAATTAATGTTCCGCCTATATCATCAACATTTTTAAAATGTAGTAATGAAAAACTCGCATCAGCATCGTATGAATTCTTTATTAATTCAGAAACAGCAGTTTCATGTCTAGCGACTAATTCTTTTCCTAGTCTATCAATGACACCAGTATCAACTGAAAAACGAACATGATTCTTATCAGATTCTGCTAGATTATGAGATAATCTTAATATCTTATCAATATTTTCAGGATCATTAGCAATTGTTGTTGCCAATTGTTCTCTAATGCTATCTTCATTCATATTTTTTCCCTTTATTTGATTTTTCTTCAAAGTAATCTCATTCATTACTTTTTTTCGTATCTCAAATAATGGCATTAAAATATTTTGTTTATTTTTTATTGCATTCTCCTTAGGTAATCCTTTATATTCATACTTATTTAAAAAGGTAATATTTTCATCTATTACTTCTAAAATAATAGTTAGTTCGGTTTCATTAAAATTACTAATAACAATATCATCTTTATTCGAATAAAGTGAAATAGTCATTATAGGGTCATTACTTGAAAAGGTTCCTTTTCTTGATCGATAATATTTAATTGCTTCTTCTAAGGCATTAATTTCGATATTTGAAAGGTAAACACTTTCTTTTCTTTTCATAATCTAGATATTTATTAAACTACCTTATCTTGACTTAAAAAATAACATATAGGTGTTTATTCAAAGATAATATAATAGAGATAAAATTTTGGAATAAATTTAAATTAAATGAAAGTCTTTGGTAAACTACATACACATTTGGTTTCGTACCTCCACCTAATAAGTATTTCGTTTTTCCAATGTAGTATCTATATAGTAGAATTTTTCTTTTTCCGTACCGCTTAAAAAAATCAATAAATCATTGGTCCCGATTAATGCTTTGTAGATTTTTGTTTTACAAAAACCACAATGCTAAATCGGGATTACCGAAGCTATATTAAAAGTAATTAAAAATGTAGTGTAAATTACACTTTAAATGCTGTTCCTTTATTATAGATAACAGGCATCTGTCCCTTCCATTTGTTCCAAATATCATTATTCGTAATGAGGTCCGCCATAAAGTGACCAACATTGATTCGACTGATTTTACCGTCGTCCAGGATACTTCTTGTTGGAGAAGCATACACTTCGATTTCGGATGTACTTTCTTCATCAATCAATCCTGATGGCCGAACTGCTATCCATTCAATGGAATTATCATTTTGACCTATAACAGTTCTTAAGTATTCTGCAGCCTTTTCATTGTCTGGTTGCGGAGGAAGAAAAAGCCGAAGCAATACAATGATGCATTTCTGGACAAACGGAATTGGCTCATTAAGATCACGATTGCGATTAGCAACCGTATTCATGAGTACAAATTTAGTAGATAAGTCAGGTTTATTTGCTTTAATAGCAGTACATAAGCGTCGTGTTGCATCGGTTACAAGCCGACGTGGTTTGCCATAAACTCCCTTAAAGCTCAAGTTATGGCCAAGGCAAGAGGCTACTGCCTTACAGCCTGCAACATGTTGTTTCATTTCTTCGTCGGATAGTTCCAGAACACTTGCAGTGATCACTGTTAAACGCTCATGATTCCTTATTTTGTCGGGCAGATTTTCAGGTGATCGCACAATTATCTTAACATACTGTTCACGATTGAGTAATTCCTCAACTAATCTTATTCCTGTTGCACCATTTGCACCTACTACGAGAATTGTCATATTTTTTTAATTTTAAATTACGACCTGATATTTATATAAACAAATGTACAAAATAATTTATTGATATACAGTCAAATAACTAGGTTAATCATACCTAATTGTCTTTGCAGTACACTCCACTACTATTTCAACCCATCTCGATAGCTATCTGAATTACATAAAATAAGCCTGTCTGAAGACAGGCCGATGTTCCGTTTGAAGTTATTTAGAAGAGAATTTTTCTTTTTCTTACCCTAAAAAAATCAAAAAAACATTGGTCCCGATTAATGTGTTGTAGATTTTTGTTTCACAAAAACCACAAATGCTAAATCGGGATTACCAAAGCTATATTAACATATTAAATTTCGATTGTAATAGATATGTAATATAAGAATTTGTAGTATATTACAATTCCTTTATTATTTTAACCATCTATTTAATCTCATATGGAACGATTTGATTTACTAATAAATAACTTTAAGGAATTAAGTGATGAATTAAATGTTGTACGCAATCAACTCAAAAAAGAAAATAAAGATGTATTTAATGCTATAGTTGAAAACTCTACAAACTTTATTGCTATAATACAAGAAGATAAATACGTATTTGTAAATACTTATGCTATAGAACTTATGCATTGTAAAAGTTCAACTGAACTAATTAATAGTAAATTTATAAACCATATATTTCCGGAATATCAAAAAGATGTTAAGGAAAGGATTAAAAATATCCATAGCAAATCAAATAATTCTATTCAACTAAAAATTAACAGGCTTGATAATACTTATTTTTATTGTGAGTGTAATTTTGTACCATTTCTTTACAATAAAAAACCTGCCGTTTTGATTATTGGAAGTGATATTACTTCTGATATAGAGCAAAAAACAATTATTGAAAATGAAAGAAAATTACGAACCAATATCTTAAATGCATTTGAAGAAGTTATTGCTTTTTATAATCCTGCACACGAAGTTGTATGGCTAAATGATTCGGCAAAGCGTCAGCTAAACATTAAAGACGATTCCTATATAGGGAAACTTTGTTACAAGCTTTGGTTCAGTTCCAATAAACCCTGTGCTACCTGTCCGGTTGTTCATAATAAATATGAAACAACAGAGAGAATAATCTCTTTTAATGACCCCCGAATCTGGAAAATAAGACATATACCGTTATTTACAAGTGAAAATGAATTAGATGGATATATAGAATTTCGCATGGACATAACTGAGGATGTTAATAAAGAAAAAAAGCAAAAACAGGTTGCTGCTGATGCTTTATATATTAACCAAAAAAATTCAATTCTTACCGATATTGAAGATGTTCTGAATAAGATCTTTTTAGATAATAAAATTGCACAATACAAAGCAAATTTTAAAAAATTATATGAAATTATTAATAATTATAAATTATTGGATAAAGATTGGAAAATGTTTATTGCCAATTTTGAACAAGTCCATCCTGGTTTTTTTAAAAGATTAACCAACACTTACCCCCTCTTATCATCAAACGATATTAAACATTGTGCTTGTATAAAAATGAATTTAGATACAAAAGAAATAGCCCGGTTTTTTAATGTTAAAGTAACTTCCGTACAAGCCAGTCGTGTACGCTTAAAGAAAAAGATGAATCTCTCTCCTTCTACTGACTTAAGAATATTTATTTTAAATTATTAGCTGTAAGATACTGTTAATGATTTTATTAGCTGGATGTAAATCTGTCATGTGATAGATTTATGATAGCTGTATTTGTGTAATATTACATATCTGTTATCTATATTTGATTATAATCAATCAAACTTAGTTTAACAAAAATTAAAATCTATGACAAATTTTGATCCCACCCTAATTGACTGGTCAAGAGCTCAATTTGCTATAACGGCTTTTTACCATTGGTGTTTTGTTCCTCTAACTTTAGGTTTATCTTTTATTGTAGCCTTTATGGAGTCTCTTTATATTAAAACCGGAAATGAAGAGTGGAAAAAGATTACAAAGTTTTGGATGAAACTTTTCGGAATTAATTTTGCAATAGGTGTAGCTACCGGTATTGTAATGGAATTTGAATTTGGTACCAACTGGTCGAACTATTCATGGTTTGTTGGTGATATTTTCGGAGCACCTCTTGCAGTAGAAGGTATCATGGCCTTTTTTATTGAAAGTACTTTTGTTGCAGTAATGTTTTTTGGATGGAATAAAGTAAGTAAAAAATTCCATTTACTTGCAACCTGGCTTACAGCTATTGGAGCAAATCTATCTGCTTTGTGGATATTGGTTGCAAATTCATGGATGCAATATCCAACTGGGGTTCATTTTAATCCTGATACGGTACGTAACGAAATGACAAACTTTTGGGAGGTTTTATTCTCTCCTGTTGCTATAAACAAATTTTTGCATACCATCACTTCCGGGTTTGTTTTAGCAGCTGTTTTTGTTGTTGGAGTAAGTGCTTGGTTTCTTCTAAAAAATAAAGAAACTGTTCTTGCTAAAAAAAGCATCCTCGTAGCAACAATATTTGGATTAATAATGTCTGTATTTATTATTATTACAGGTGATCAATCTGCAAAATTAATGGCAAAATACCAGCCAATGAAATTTGCAGCAATGGAAAATATATATGAAGGTAGAACCAAAGCACCATTAGTTGTAATTGGAGCTCTTACGAAAGATAAAATTAGCAATAAAGAAGAATTTGCATTTAAACTTGAGATACCTAATATTCTTTCTACAATGGCTTTCCAGAAAAAAGATGCATTTGTTCCGGGAATAAAAGATATAGTTTATGGTAATTCAGAACTTGGCATTATACCTACTTCTGAAAGGATTCAAAAAGGTAAATTAGCTTTAGAGGCTTTAAAAGATTATTCTGAAGCGAAAAAAAACAATGATGAATTTGCAATGAATGAATCCTTTAATATTCTTAATGATAATTACAGGCATATGGGATATGGACATTTCTCAGATCCTGAAGAGATAATCCCTCCAATAAAAGCTACTTTTTATTCTTTTCGCTTTATGGTGGCCTCAGGATTTTGGTTTATTATACTTTTCATTTTTGCATTAATATATATTTTACGTAATAAGATAGAAGAAAAACGATGGATATTGTATGCAGCAATAATAAGTATTCCTATAGTTTATATTTCATCTCAACTTGGCTGGGTTGTAACTGAAGTTGGCCGTCAGCCCTGGATTATTCAAGATTTAATGTCCGTTTCTACTGCTGTTTCTAATATAAGCACAGGATCAGTAATAACTACATTTATGTTCTTTGCGGTATTGTTTGCCATTTTAGTTATCGCTGAAATAAAAATTTTACTTAAACAAATAAAACTTGGTTTTTAAAAAAGGAGGAAAATTATAATGTTTGAGAATCTATCACATACAGCTTTACAACAATACTGGTGGATACTAGTATCAATACTTGGGGCATTACTTGTATTTTTAATGTTTATCCAAGGTGGACAATCTCTTATTTATCAGTTAGGTAAAACTGATAAAAACAGAAGCCTTTTAATTAATACTATTGGGAGTAAATGGGAATTTACTTTTACTACGTTAGTAACTTTTGGAGGTGCTTTTTTTGCTTCTTTTCCATTGTTTTATAGTACAAGTTTTAGTGGAGCATATTGGGTTTGGTTTTTAATACTTATAGCTTTTGTTGTTCAGGCAGTGGCATATGAATTTAGGTCTAAACCTGAAAATTTACTTGGTAAACAAACCTATGATATTTTTCTTTTTATAAATGGATTATTAGGTACAATATTGGTAGGAGCTGCCGTAGGAACTTTTTTCACAGGCTCACACTTTATAATAGATGGAGAACGTCATTCACAATGGACTATGGTAACTCGCGGCCTTGAAGCTGCACTTAACATCCAGAATCTCTCTTTAGGTTTAACTGTTTTCTTCCTTTCACGTATATTGGCTATTTTATATGTTTTTAAAAATGTTGATAATGATGAAATAGTTCAATTGGCAAGAAAACAACTAATTTATAATTCAATACCTTTTGTTTTTTTCTTTTTGTTGTTTGCCTTTTTATTGATGCTTTCAGAAGGTTTTGCAGTAAATCCTAATACTAACGAAGTTTTTATGGAGCCATTTAAATATTTCAATAATTTAATTGGAATGCCATTGGTAGCTTTTTTATTTTTTCTTGGTGTAATATTAGTTCTATTAGGCATAGTTTTCCCAATATTAAAATATGAAAAATATTCAAATAAAGCTATTTGGTATAGTGGACTAGGTACCGTTCTAACTGTATTTTCCTTATTTTTACTGGCAGGTTTTAATAATACCGCATATTACCCATCAGTTGCTGATTTACAAAGCTCATTAACAATTGCTAATAGTTCTTCAAGTCACTATACTTTAACAGCAATGAGTTATGTCTCTTTATTTATTCCAATTGTGCTTACATACATTTATTTTGTGTGGAGAGCATTAAATACTAAAAAAATCGAATTAAAAGATTTAGAAGAAGAACATGTTTATTAACAAAAATTAATTATTATGATTGCTCAAATTATATGGTTGGCAAGCATGCCGGTACTATTATATATAACTTATAAGGTTATTTTATATACAGTAAAATATTTTGAAAAAGCGAAGTAATGCTTTCACAATCCTGAAAGAGTTATAATATGGTTATTTTTTCAGGATTGTTATTTTTAAAAATGATTAACGTATTTATGATTTAATTGATATGGCAGTATTAAACTGGGATAGTTCACTAAGTGTAAAAATTGATTCTATAGATGAAGAACATAAAGAATTAATTAGAATTATTAATGAATTCTATGATAATCTCCGAAAAAGCACTAATAATGAGCTTATTATTAGCTTAATTGGTGGTTTAAAAGCTTATACTATTACACATTTTAAAACTGAAGAGAATTATATGGAACAATTCAAATATCCCGATTATGAATTACACAAAAAAGAGCATGATGATTTTATCTTTAAAGTTAGTGCATTAGAAAAAAAAATATCAGAGGGAAAAACTATAGTTTCATTTGAAGTTACTAGTTATATTAAGGATTGGATTAAAAATCATATACAGAAATCAGATAAAAAATACAGTGATTTTTTTATTTCAAATGGAATAAAATAAAAAATATTTGTGTAAATCCATGCTTCAATTGATATGCATATTTGATGATTTTCTATAAATAAGGTGGATTGTTTGATATATTGATTTAGCTGGAATTAGTTTATTCAATTCTATATCATCTTTGAATCCCGATAACCCCTAAAATCCGCATGATAAAAT
>DMBU01000188.1 GCA_003446015.1 Bacteroidales bacterium
GAACCGTTATAAATAAGCCGCGAAAAAATTCAGAATAAAGCAATTCAACTCTTTTTGGCAAGTATTATAATTAAGATACTTTTTAAGCTTTCTGACAGCTTTTGTAATTTGGAAAGGTAATTTACTCACTGACAATGAATGGTTAATTTATTCGTGCAATTTGATACTGAATTTATCGAGATTGGTTCGGAAGGTATGATAGAAAATTGTTTTAGTTTTTTCCAACGCGCTTTTGTGCTTCGCACAATTTTGGATTTCAATTTAAATTAGCATATTCGCTGCCAATTGATTTTGATTTACTCTGAAAATAGTTATTGTTGATAATTTTTTATTACTTTCGTGTTACTGAATATATTGAATTAATAATATGATTATGAAAATTAAAATAATACTATCAATCTTTTTGATTGGGTTAATCCAGAGTAATTTAAATGCTCAAACAAATGTTGGAGGGACATTATCAAGTAATACAACTTGGACAATTGATGGGAGTCCATATAATTTGACAAGTACTGTTGGAGTTCCATCTGGAATTACCTTAACTATTAACCCAGGTGTACAAGTTTCAGGAACTTACGATTTATTAATTAAAGGAGTTTTAATTTCTAATGGAAAAGTAGATTCTTTAATTGATATACAAAATACTCGAGTCATTTTTAAAAGTACTAATCTTTCAAATAGTGAAATATCATATACTTCATTTGATAATGGAGGAGTACAATTAGCAGATGAATCTGAATTTAATCAGGATAATCCAAAAAATTCTGGTACATTGACTGTAACTGATTGCGAATTCGAAAATAATAGCTATGCAAGAACTAAAGGTTATGATGCAAATGCTTTTCTTGTAATTGAAGATACGTATTTTCAAAATTCAACGTTACAGGGTTTTTACCCAAGAAGTGAGACTATAACAATTGATAGTTCGACAGTTATAAATGGTACAATACGCTCTGATTCTTATAATAAAGGGATTTTTATTTCTAACTCACAGATTGAAAACACAGAATTAAGAATGGGGTGTTGCAGTGCTAATTTAAACTTTGAAAATTCTGAGGTTATTAACTCTAACGCAAGTGTTGGTGACGGAAGTCCAGTAAATGGTGATTTTAAAATTATAAATTCAAAATTCATTGATTCTCCTGTTAATTTGCCCAATGCTAAATTCACTATTTTAAACAGTGTTGTTCAGAATAAATCATATACCACATCAATTATTATGGGTAATGGAATAATTGAGAATACATCATTTTTAGGCAATATCAGTTCAACTTCGTTAAAAATTACAGGTTATGCTGGTTACAATATTGGTGGAAATACTTCTATTTCAAAATGTCTTTTTACAAATGATTTTACTTCGATATTAATTAACAATACTTATTCATTAGTAATTGATAGTTGTAATTTTGAAAATATTGGTAACTATATTGTTCAAAATAATTCTACAAAGAGTATTTCAGCAAATTATAATTGGTGGGGGACATCAAATACAGCAGAAATATCAGAAAAAATATATGATATGTTTGATAATATCAATTCAGGGCAAGTTGATTATTCAAATTATTTATCATCGCCAAACACTTTAGCACCAATATCAACTCCAATAAATGTTTTTAAAAGTTACTTAGGAACTAATATAAGAGTAATCTGGAATTCGAATAAAGAAACTGACCTATCAGGCTATAAAATCTATTATAATCCAATTGATGAAATTTCTTACGCAAACTCAATTGATGTTGGAATCGATACAACTTATAATTTAAGTGGTTTCGACATATCTGATAAAATTGTTGTTACAGCTTATGATAATAATGCAGATGGTACAGACGACCAAATTGAAGGGTACGAAAGCTGGTATTCACAACCTGCACAACAATATTTTACATCAAGTTTAATATCAAGTAATTCATATTGTGAAGGTGCTGAAATTGAGTACCAGATAGATGTTATTGCCGATTTTAAAAATGACAATAATTTTATTATTCAATTATCGGATACTTCAGGCAGTTTTGATAATCCTATTAATTTAATTACAGTTAGTACTACTGAATCAGTAAATATAAATACTTCATTTCCTGATACACTAGTTTGGGAAGAAGAATATTTAATTCGAGTAAAATCAACTAATCCTGAAGTATTTAGCAATAGCGAAAATGTAATATTTTATCAAATACCAACAGCCGAGTTTAATATAGATACAAACAAACTATGCGGTACAGATACTGTATTGATTTCATATACAGGTACTGGTTCATCTAATGCAGTTTACAACTGGAATTTCAGTAGTGGAAATATAATTTCAGGTTCCGGTCAAGGTGATTATGAGATTAATTGGAATACTCCCGGGCTTAAAAATATTGATCTTTCTGTAACAGAAAACGGATGTACTTCAAGTCTATCTTTGACTAGCATAAGTGTTTATCAACCTACATCAAACTTTGTATTAGATAATGTTGTTTGCGAAAATCAAAATACTACAGTTTCTTTTACAGGTTACGCTTCAGATTCGGCATCATTTAATTGGAATTTTGGTTCTGCAAATTTAGTATCAGGATCTGAAACTGGACCTTATGTTTTAAATTGGGATAATTTAGGAATTAAAAACATTACTTTATCAATTGATGATAACGGTTGCTTATCTTCAACAACTACCAATTCAATAGATCATAACCCTATTCCCACACCAACCATAACTGCTCCAAGTAATATCTGCAATGATGGTTCTGCCAATATTAATTATATTGGCTCAGCTTCTAATTCTGCAAATTATAATTGGGATTTTGACAATGGTTCAATTATTTCTGGAGCAGGATCAGGACCATACGAAATCTCATGGAATTACGAAGGATCAAAATATATTTCTTTAACTGTAACCGAAAATGGATGCTCATCAGACACTAGTTTCAATCTTACTGTAAACCAACAAACTCAACCTATATCTATATGTATGGTTGGTGTAGATAGCCTAAATCACAATATGGTGGTTTGGGAACAATCAACAGATTATTCTTATAATTCGATTATTATATACAAAGAGACCTCACAAACTGATGTTTATGAAAGAATTGGTTCTCAATCGGCTATAAATAATTCGGTGTATATAGATGAGAATTCAGATCCTGCTCAAAATTCAAGCCGATATAAAATTGCAGTACTTGACACCTGTGGTTTTGAAACAGCACAAAGCGATTACCATAAAACAATGCATTTAACAATTAGCTCAGGTATCGGCGGTGCATGGAATTTAATTTGGGATGGATACGAAGGATTTAGTTATAGTACATATAATATTTATCGTGGAACATCTGATAAAGAATTGCTAAAAATAGCTGAGCTGGCAAGTAATACATTTACGTATACTGATTTGGTTCCACCTATAGGCACTGTTTACTATCAACTTGAAGTTGTTAATCCAAATTCATGTAATGTAAGTAACATAAAATCAACAAAAAGCTACTATGGTTCTACTCGTTCTAATATGGTTAATTCAAGTCAAGCCACTTCTATCAGTAATATTGCACTAGAAAGAATTGAAATATGGCCAAATCCAGCTTATGATAAACTATATTTGAAATCAGACAATAATGAAGGCACATTTGAAGTTTCAATTATATCTTTAGAAGGCAAAGTCTTTATTAAAGAACAAATACTGGAACCAGATACAGAAATTGATATTTCGTTTTTAAACAAGGGAATGTATATCATTAGATTAAATATGGAAGATTATACGATTAATAAGAAACTAATTAAACTTTAGGTATAATCAAGTTTCTCCTATGAATTATTAAACCTGTCAGTTTTGAAACTCTGACAGGTTTTTATATAAAAACTAACCAACATATTCACAAATACATTTACATTTTAACCATACTTAGAATACAATCTAATTGCGAATATAATTGTATTGCTATTTTTTTGCCTTTCAGGCAATTTGCTATTTCTAAAAACTAAAACAATTTTGTCCTTCGTTGATAATTACTACTAAACTGATAAGAATGTTATTGGCGGCCAATTTATAACAAGCCATCAAAAAAAATTGCGGGGATTTTATAGTTTTCAAACTTATTGCTATCTTCAAACTTTATTAACGGGTGATA
>DMBU01000004.1 GCA_003446015.1 Bacteroidales bacterium
AAAGATGTGTATAAAGAGTAGTGTTTTGAAGGGGCAAATGTATAGAAATTCAATATTAATTTAACAAAATATTACAAAAAATTATTTTAGTTTCACTTTGCTAATAACAGGCTGATGATCACTGTATTGAAAGTTGTAATCTTGTGTTTTTATGTATTCAGGAAATATGTTTGGCGACATAAGATAAAAATCGATGATTGGTGTAATTGTTTTTCCTTTCTCGAATGGAGCATTTAAATACCTGTTTGTTGGGTTTTCTGAATCATAAAACCAGGTCCAGTCGTCAGGTAAATAATCTTTATTAATTGGATTTAACACAAATCTTTTTGTGGGTGAGTTTTCTTTTATGTCTGAATAATCTATATCCGGTGGATTTTGATTCCAGTCACCTCCTACAATAATGTAATTTCCTTTTTCATATTCTGCTGTTAAGAAAATTTTAAGATATTCCATTTGTTGCTTTTTTAATGATCCATCATCATATGCAGAATTATGTGTGTTAATTACAATTAGCTCTTTTTGATTATTTGTAGGAAACCTTTTTACAAGGAAACAACGATCGAGCATAAATAATTTAACCGGCCATGAATAATTTCCTGGGAAGGAAAACCTTGTAACAGACTTTGGATTAAATTCCGTAAAACTTACCAGGCCGGATTTGACTCTTCCAAGAGGGTTTGTTGGAGGTGTAGGAACAAATGTTACATCGTAATTTTTTCCAAAGAAACTTTTAAAGTTGGGTAATGTTAGAATAAAGGAGTCGAGTTCATTTATATAATAGCTTCTTTTTGAGTGTAAATCAACTTCCTGAAGCAGTATAAAGTCTAAACTATCATTATGGTGTAATGTAGAATTTATGAATTTAAAATTTTCGTTTACATTTTCTTTTGATGTTCGCACTTGTTTCCCGCCATCGTAGAAGAAATCCATGTCATCGCTTAACCCGCAGTAGCCAATATTCCATATCATTAAATTTAATGATTTATTAACATCAATGGTGTCTGGAGATTCTGACTCAAAGATAAGTTCTGTTGACTTTGGCCTGTAATCGGAGATTGAGGCATATGCAACAAACAATGCAAACAGTAGAATACATACACCTATAATCTTTGCACTAATTTTTAAGGTTTTCATGACGAAGGATTTAAAATTATCTTACTAAAATACAGATTTATTTTATATTCATTAAAAGCTGAATTTAATTATTTGTTAAGGATATGAAATAATTATATCTTTGGGATGAAATAAATTAATTTATTCAAGTTAATTTATTGTATATCAACTAATTTAACAACAATTGCAAAAAAGATCTCGAATGAAATTTGGCGTAGTAATTTTCCCCGGTTCAAATTGCGATCAGGACATGATATATGTGCTGCGCAATATTATGGAACAAGAAGTTGTTGAACTTTGGCATAAAGACACTGATTTACAAAATGTCGATGCAATTGTTTTACCTGGAGGTTTTTCGTTTGGTGATTATCTTCGCTCAGGAGCGATAGCCCGTTATTCGCCTATTATGGAAAAAGTAATTGAATTTGCTAATGATGGAGGATTTGTTTTTGGAGTTTGCAATGGTTTCCAAATACTTTGCGAGTCGGGATTGTTACCGGGAGCATTACTTCATAATAACAATCAAAAATTTATTTGTAAAAATATTCATATAGTTCCTGATAATAATACCAGCAGTGTTACTGCAAAACTTAATAAACAAAAACCATTAATGATTCCTATTGCACATGGCGAAGGAAGGTATTTTGCAAACAAAGAAGTATTGCAGGAAATGAGGCAGAATGGTCAGATTTTGTTCAGATATTGTAACGAGCATGGTGAAATTACTTCTGAAGCTAACCCAAACGGGTCTGTTGAAAACATAGCAGGTATTTGTAACATTAATAAAAATGTTATTGGAATGATGCCTCATCCCGAAAGAGGTTCCGACGATGAGCTAGGGAATACAGATGGCCGTTTAATTTTCGAATCAATGATTTCTATACTGGAAAATCAATAAAATAAAATAGTTTAAACTGAAGCCTGAGAATGAATAATTCCCGGGCTTTTTTATTTTTATTTCACAAACAAATAAAATGTTTATTTGTTGGACTAATAAATTCTTATATTTAAGCTGTAATATCAAAAAAACAAGATTATGGAATTACTACAAACCATAGAAAGAAGATCCAGTATTCGGAACTTTAAGAATGAGAATGTTCCTGTTGAAGATTTAAAAGAGCTGGTTCGCAGGGGAGGGTTGGCGCCGAGTGTAAATAATTATCAGCCCTGGAAATTTTATGTGGTTACAAACAAAGAAGTTTTGTCAAAAATGGCAGTTAAAGTAAGCGAAAGGATCAAACAACTTCCATCGAATAAATCCATAGCTTCAAAAAATGTAAAATCACAGGTTGAATGGTTTGCCACATTTTTTGAAAATGCTCCGGCAGTAATTGCAATGGCAATGGAGGATTATGAATCTGTTCTTGAGAAAGGAGTTGATTTGAGTCATGATGAAATCAATAAAATGAGAAACTTCCCTGATATCCAAAGCGCCGGTGCCGCGATTCAAAATATTTTATTGTCTGCAGTAGATATGGGTTATGGAGCATGTTGGCTAAGTGCTCCAATGATGGCTAAAGTGGATCTTGAAAAGATATTATTCATTGAAAGTCCTTATCATTTAATCGCATTTGTTGCTGTTGGAAAGGCAGTTAGAGAACTGGAGCCAAAATCAAAAAAATCGTTAGATGAAATATTTAAACTTATTGATTAATGATGACTTATAAAATTTACCATAATACAAAATGTAGAAAAAGCCGGGGAGGCTTGCAATATTTAGAAGAAAGAGGAATTAAACCTGAAATTGTTGAATACCTCAAAGACAATCCCTTTACTGAAAAAAGTTTATCAGAAATTATTCATAAACTTGGAATTAAACCGATCGGGTTAATCCGAACGCAAGAAGCTGAGTATAAACAAAATTATAAAGGAAAAGATTTTTCTGATGATGAATGGATCAAAATTCTGGTTGAAAACCCAAAACTAATCAAAAGGCCTATTATAGTTAAAGATAAGAAGGCGGTTGTTGGAGATGTTGTAGAAAATATTGATGCCTTGCTATAATTTTTGTATCTTTTCGTTCCCATTATAAATACAATTTTGAATATAGTATTTAGTGTTAAGCAAAATTTATTTTATCTAAAAAACAAACCTACCTGCCTGCCGGCAGGCTAAAAACTAAAAATTATATGCCAACTCCCGATTTTAAGTACCAGGAACCATTTCCATTAGGAAAAGACGAAGCAGAATACTATTTATTAACCAAAGATCATGTTTCAGTAGCTCAGTTTGAAGGAAAAACGATTTTAAAGGTAGAACCAGAAGCATTAACAATGCTTGCAAATGCTGCACTTAGAGATACCTCATTTATGTTGCGTACAAGTCATATTAAGCAGGTAGCCTCAATATTAGACGATGCGCAAGCGAGTGATAATGATAAATATGTTGCAGTTACAATGCTTCGAAATGCTGAAGTTTCAGTAAAAGGGAAGCTTCCTTTTTGTCAGGATACCGGAACAGCAACCATTGTAGCCAAAAAAGGACAACAAGTGTGGACAGGAGGAGGCGACGAAGTAGCTCTTTCAAAAGGTGTTTACAATACATATACTCAGGAAAACTTGCGTTATTCACAAACTATCCCTTTGGATATGTACAAGGAAAAAAACTCAGGAACGAATCTGCCTGCCCAGATTGATATTATGGCTACAGATGGTGATGAGTATAAGTTCCTTTTTGTTGCTAAAGGAGGAGGGTCGGCAAATAAGACTGCTCTTTTTCAGCAAACGAAAGCTTTACTTAATCCGGAAAAACTGGAAAGTTTTCTAATTGAAAAGCTTAAATCGTTGGGAACGGCAGCATGCCCTCCTTATCATGTTGCTTTTGTAATTGGAGGTACTTCGGCTGAAACTTGTCTTAAAACTGTTAAACTGGCTTCGGCTAAATATTTAGACAATCTTCCAACAACGGGAAACGAAGGAGGACAGGCTTTTCGAGACATTGAGCTTGAGAAAAAAATTCTGGACGAGTCTTATAAGTTGGGAATAGGAGCCCAGTTTGGTGGAAAACATTTTGCTTTAGATATCAGAATTATTCGTTTACCCAGACATGGAGCATCATGTCCGGTTGGAATGGGTGTTTCCTGTTCTGCAGATAGAAACATTAAAGCCAAAATAAACAAAGATGGTATCTGGATTGAAAAAATGGAAGACAACCCGGGCCGATTTATACCTGATGCATATCGTAAAGATGATGAAAAAGGAGCTGTAAACATTGATCTGAATCAGCCGATGAAAAGTATTTTAGCTGAATTGTCAAAACATAAGGTAGGAACACGATTGTCATTGAATGGGACTATCATTGTTGGTCGCGATATTGCACATTCCAAATTAAAAGGACGTATCGATAACGGTGAAGGTTTACCACAATATTTAAAAGATCATCCAATCTATTATGCTGGTCCGGCAAAAACACCCGAAGGAATGCCATCAGGATCGTTTGGACCTACCACTGCAGGTCGAATGGATTCATATGTTGATCTTTTCCAAAGTCAGGGTGGAAGCATGATTATGATTGCAAAAGGAAATAGAAGTCAGCAGGTAACCGATGCTTGCAAAAAATATGGGGGCTTTTATTTGGGAAGTATTGGTGGACCTGCAGCATTGCTTGCTCAGGAAAATATTACTAATGTTGAATTACTTGAATATCCAGAGTTAGGAATGGAAGCAATTTACAAAATCCAGGTTAAAGGATTTCCTGCTTTTATTTTAATTGATGATAAAGGGAACGATTTTTACAGCATGCCTTAGGTTAAAATATCAAGATAAAAAGGTGATTAATTTTCTTAATCACCTTTTTTTATCTTTGATTATAACAACTATTTTTAATCTGGCATGTTATATGGTTATAAACTAATATATTATGAGAAGAGTTGAGCAAGATACTTTAGGGAAAGTTAACATCCCCGTTGATAAATACTGGGGAGCGCAAACACAACGATCATTGAGTAATTTTAAAATTGGCGATATCAAAATGCCACTTGAAATTATTCATGCATATGGATATATCAAAAAAGCTGCGGCCCTTGCCAATTATAAACTCGGAGTTTTACCTAAAAACAAAATGGAGCTAATTGTCCAGGTTTGTGATGAAATAATTGATGGAAAGCTCAACGACCAATTTCCGTTGGTTGTATGGCAAACAGGTTCGGGTACACAAACTAATATGAATGTAAATGAAGTAATATCGAACCGAGCACATGTTTTGTCGGGAGGTAAGCTGGGTGAAGGTGAAAAGTTAGTTCATCCTAATGATGATGTAAATAAATCTCAATCATCCAATGATACATTCCCAACTTCCATGCATATTTCAGCATATAAACTACTGCATGACAACACCATTCCTTCCTTAGAAAAACTCAAGGATGAATTAAAAAAGAAGTCTAAGAAATGGAAGGATATTATTAAGATCGGACGAACACATCATATGGATGCAACTCCATTAACATTGGAGCAAGAGTTTTCAGGCTATGTTTCTATGATGGAGCAGGGGATAAAAGCATTAAAAAACGCATTACCACAATTATTAGAATTAGCAATTGGCGGAACAGCTGTAGGAACGGGATTAAATGCTCCGAAAGGATTTGATGTAGCTGTGATACAAGAAATAAAAAAACTTACGTCAATTCCATTCAGAACAGCAAAAAATAAATTCGGATCAATTGCAGCTCATAATGCTATTGTTGAAACTCATGGTGCCTTAAAAGCAATTGCGGTTAATTTAATGAAAATAGCAAATGATTTGCGGTTTTTGGGATCAGGACCTAGAAGCGGAATAGGGGAATTGATTTTACCGACAAATGAACCTGGGTCATCCATTATGCCAGGAAAAGTTAACCCAACACAAATTGAAGCATTAACAATGGTTTGTGCTCAGGTAATGGGTAATGATGTAACCATTAATATTGCTGGGTCGAGCGGACACCTTGAACTAAATGTTTTTAAACCAGTGTTAATTTATAATTTCTTAAATTCAGCACGCTTAATAGGCGATGCAGCATTTTCATTTGCAAATAACTGTGTTGCCGGTATTGAACCAAACAAAGAAGTCATAAATAAACATCTTGAAAATTCTTTGATGTTAGTTACTGCCTTAAATATGCATATTGGTTATGAGAAAGCAGCTAAGATAGCAAATAAGGCCTATACAGAAAATAAAACATTAAAACAAGCCTCGGTTGAATTAGGATATTTAACAGAAAAAGAATTTACTCAATGGGTTAATCCTAAGAAAATGACTGAAAAACATTAACAAAGGTTTAATGGCATATTATAATTTGATATCCAAAAAATTTATTAAGATTTTAGAAACAACTAATTCAGAATATGGTTATCCGTTTTTGTA
>DMBU01000189.1 GCA_003446015.1 Bacteroidales bacterium
AAAGAACAATAAGAAACTAATTGTGTTATTAAAAGATCATTCATGAGATGTAGAAATACAATTTCTCAATCTTAACCAATGTAAATTATAATTCATTTAATAAAATACTACAATATTCAGTTCTCATTATTTAAATATTCTGTTTTCTTCATACTAACTCTACTAATGTTTCACCCTTTCTGGAGATAAACTCTTGATACAAAACTGAAGGCTTTTATAGCAACTTTAAGAGGTGTGAACGATACAACTTTCTCTTTATGCAGAGTAGCTAAAATTTATGAGTAATTTTTATTATCCCACAAGAATATGAAGTGATCTGTAATTACGAGAATTGGAATGCTAATAATAAATGAGTAAATAAAAAACCCGAAAACAGGTTTCGGGTTAATAATTTGTATTTGAATTAAAATTTTAACGTAATGGTATTATTTCTTTTTTGAAAGTATCATTAATAACCATGGCAAGAGCAAGAAATAAAGCAAAACTTCCGCTAAAAACACCATCCATTCCGGCAATAAATTTAATCGTTGCATTTCCTGTAAAATCTGCAATTGCTAATAAGAAAAACAATATTACAACAGATCCAAATAAAACTCTCATCATTATTGAAAGCCTAAATGTTGCTATCCATAAACCTGTTGATAATATTCCCCACGTAACGAGGAACCATCCCATAGCTGTTGGATTGGGTACATCGCCTAAACCAAGTTTAGGAATCATCATGAGTGCAATTAGAATTATCCAAAAGAATCCATAGGAAGTAAATGCAACCATCCCAAACATGTTATTTTTCTTACTTTCAATGCTGCCAACCATAACTTGTGCAATTCCTCCAAAGAATATTCCCATAGCCATAATCATTGAATCTAAAGGGAATAAACCAATATTGTGCAAGTTTAACAACAGAGTTGACATGCCAAAACCACAAAGTCCTAATGCTGCAGGATTTGTTGTTGTATCAACTAATCTTATCAGTTCCTGTTTATTACTCATTTTCTATTTTTGTTTAATTTGATTAAGGCGGCAAAAATAGAGTTTAAAAGTTGTAATACGTATAATGTGACTAATTATTTTTTAATTGAATAAATATCTGTAATGACCATGTTTACTGATTATTGAAAAATAATTTGAATGCTTTAGTAAGATGTTTATAAACATATTGTTAAATTCTCAACAGACAAGCCTGTCTGTTGTATTGCTAATCATCTAATAAAATTATTATTTAAATAATTGCAATTGTGAGCATTAACAAATACGGATACGTAATTTTCACCACTCCGCACTACAACGCACATTTCTACCTATCAGCAGACAGTTCTGTGCGTTGAAAAACCTTTTAGATTTCATCGGACAAGAATGTCCGATGTACTGTTAATAGTCTTGTTAAATTCTCAACAGACAAGCCTGTCTGTCGACAGGTAGAATTGTCTGTTGCACAAAACTTAATTTGCAATTCTAAACGAAAGTTTTACTAAAAAAACATTATATGGATGGATATTAAATAATGCATCTAAATCATTCATCATTGCAAAATTACCGGTATCAACACTTCCGGTTTTCCCTTGTGTCCATACAAGATAAAGAAGAGATCCCGGTCTGTATTCCCAGCGTGCCACTAAATTTGATCTGAACTGACGGAAATTAAAATCATAATCATTAACATAATCTTCTGTACTAAAAGACATGTCTGTACTGTATCGATCTTCAAATTTATTGGCGTTTGGGTCTGTAATGTATTTTGGGTCGGAATAATTAACAGCGCTTATAAATGGCGATCCGTAATACTGAATAGTTAATTCCGGTGTTATGGTGTAATCAATTCTAAACGTGAAGTCTGTTGTAATCTGATCAAGTTTAGCAAACACATAACGATCTTCGTTGTTGTATTCTTCAGTATTAATATATTGCATTTCATCCATCGAAACAGAATAATCAGGACTAAAAGTGATTCTCAGCGCATCGAAAGGACGATACACCAGATCAATTCCATACCAGGTACTTTTTGAAGAATTTTCAAATCCGTAGTTTTCTCCAATGTTTCCATAAAGTTGTATTTTTTTTCTTCCATCGGTTCCAAAATTTAACCAATAATTAAAGCTTCCAGGATATTGTATCGATGGTCCGCCACGCAACATACTGTTTGATCTGCTTCCGGCATCAATATTTGTTCCATAACCTAATTCCCAATGATTTTTAAATTGCATCCACATATTTAGGTTTCCACCATAGAAATTACTGTTGGCACCAAAATCCCAACCTGTCCATTGATTTAGATTTAACTGCATATTACGGAATATACTAAAGGGTTCGGTCCAACGGTATCCTGCCCAAAAAACCTGGAAAACGGCATCGGAATGATGTAAAAATCCAACATCGTTAGTTTCAAACTCCGGTGATCGCCAGGTTACCCATGTCATCCATCTTAATTTACTACTTCCGTTTTTCCCAAATTGAATGGTTCCAGCATGGCCAGTCATTGATGTGCGCGTTGAATCAAATGTTTTATAATCGTGATCGGGACGTTGAAAATATCTTCTTGATGATTCTTGTTGAGCAATCATTGCAGTACTGTCACCACGTATATGACTCATGGCATAATTCACATTGAAGTAATATTTTTTATCTTTCCAGTATTGTGTAAGATCTATTCCTCCTGAATAAGCATCTTTATTTAAATATTTTAAGTGATCATCGTTTATTACCCTATTTGTAGAAGTAAACATACCACCTAAGATAGTATTGTTGTTGTTTAAATCTTTTTGAACTCTGGTAATAAAATAGTTGGTCATTGGCTCAACCACTTCGGTACTTTTTACTCCTTGTCTTGAAACATCAGCTTTTTCTTCAGCTGCCAGGCTTTCAATTATGCCAACAGATAGTCCGTTTCTTGTTTTACCTGTTAATTTTAATGCTCCTAAAATGGTTGTGTTATCCGGAACATCTGCATACTCATCATTATCGCTATCAACATCAGGATAATATTGAGGAGAGCGACCAATCCTTCTTGAATAAAAAAGGTTGTCTAAAGCAAAGGAATTGCCACCGCCTGAAATTTGAAAATTGGTAATATTTCTGCCTTCAATAAAGAAAGGTCGCTTTTCTTCGAAGTAAGATTCGAAAGCTGTTAAATTTACTTCCGAAGGATCAGCTTCAACCTGACCAAAGTCGGGATTTATAGTGAAATCTAATGTAAAGTCATTACTTATCCCAATTTTACCATCTAATCCAATTCCATAACTTGGCTCAAATCCTTTCGAAAAAGGATTGTTTTTATCTTTTGTATACGATTCTGTTTTAGCTAAAATATAAGGCGAAACCTCGAATTGTCGTTTGGGTTTTATATTTTTTATTCCGTGTAATTCCCCAAAATGGCGGACCCATCCCGACTCATCTTGTGAAAAGTACGACCAGTGTGATCTTTCTTCGTTTCTGAAAAAACGGCGATTGATTTGTAAACCCCAAACTTGATTTTCCTTATTGTTACTAAATCGTAATTGAGTAAACGGAATTTTCATTTCGGCAATCCATCCAAGGCTATCAATGCTGGTTTCGAGATACCAAATCGGATCCCAGGTTGAATCCCAGTTACTACCATCGTTACTAATCATTTCATCTCCTTTAACACCGGCAACTGATCCGGTAAAAGAAAAAGCGGTACGTTTATCATAGTAACTGTCAATATTCACTTCAACCCAATCACCATCAAATCCATCGCGGCGCGATAATCGTTTAACTATTTTATCAGGCTCTGTATCGAAGGCACGAATAATTATATATAAATTATTATCATCGTAAAGAACCTTAAATGCAGTTTTTTGTGAAGGAGCTTCACCATCATTTGGTGAACGCTGAATGAATCCATCGGACCACTCTACAATATCCCAGACATCTTTATCGACTAAACCATCAATGACAGGAGCTTCATTGTTTATTCTTTTCGTATTGTATATTTTTTTCTCCTTTTCATTTTCCTGAGTAAAAGCAGTTAATGTCAATATAAATGTGAATGATATAAAAAATAAACTCTTTAATTTCATAGTAAAATATTTATATTTTGGTTAGAAAATTCGTTAGAAAGACGAACAAGATTAAAAAATGTTGTATGTCTTTTAGCTTTTTTCATTTGATTTCTAATTAAGATCCAACTTGAGTTTATCAAAACAAATGCCATGAAGTCTAAAATTCAGATTATCAGAATAATGAATTGCTAAAACTAAATAATACTCCTTAAGATGTGTTCTAAATCGAACAATTTTGTACGATTTTAATCAATGAGGGGAATGTTAAATGAAGAGAAAAAAGAAAAAGATTGTATGCTGAATATTTTAACTATTTATGAACCTAAAATTTCCTTTTAGAAAGGACATACAATCTTTTCTTGAAGCTAAAATAGAACAAGGTAAATGAATAAAAAAAATATTTCTACAGAATGAAATAATATGCGTACTTAAGTCTATTAATTAGGTACAAGTAGGTTTTATATGTGCTAACAGAACACTTTAATAAAGAAATTTTGCTTTTAAGTCTTACTATATTGACATTTGTATTTGTTTATCTGTTGATTGTGTAGAATTTGAGAAACTAGTTGAATAATCTTCTATAAATATTTCTAAGCTTTAAGTAAATAAAATTCCCCAGTTTCCCTTTAAATATTTTTTGAAAAAGTTTAGCTGTGCTGCGACCTAAATCAAGAATAAAACTTTTTTTATCTTTGCTTAACGCATTATAAAAACCACTTTCAATAGCTAACTCAACAGCTTTTTGTCTTTGGAGGTAGGTAAAGTCTGGAGTTTCAAAAACAATTCTTGGATTTATATTATGAAAATGATAAGATTCCTGATTGGTTAGCATTTTCCCTTCGGTTTGCACGTAATCATAAAGCAAAGAATCCTTGTAAGGTAATGCGGTATAAAACTCAGCTCCGGTAAGGTTAGATATCTTTGCAAATTCAATCGATTCTTTTATGGTTTCTAAAGTGTCTCCAGGATTTCCAATCATGAATTGACCCATAACATCGATTCCTGCATTACGAAGAATCTGGATTCCTACATATATCTTCTCCTTCGTATTATGTTTATTCATCAATTTTAATACTTCGTTATTAGCCGATTCGATTCCAATACTGACATTATAACAACCTGATTTTTTCATTTTCAGTGCTATTTCATCGGTAATTAAATCAACACGAATTGATGTGCTCCAAAGAATGTCAAGTTTTTCATCTATAATTAAATCACAAAGTTCAATTACGCGCTTAGCGTCTATATTAAAACTATCGTCGTTAAAAACTATTGACTTTCTTTTATAATTCTTATTCAGAAGTTTAATTTCATCTAAAATATTTTGAGGAGAGCGTTTTCGCCATTTATTTGTCCAGAGCGAATGTGAATTACAAAAGACACAGTTGAAGGGACATCCGCGACTTGTTGTGAGTCTATGTTGAGGATATCGATTCATTTTAAATAATTCATACGAAGGAAATGGAATTCTGTCAATATCAGCAATCAATGTTTGAGGAGGATTTACAATTACTTTATTTTCCGCATTCTTATAGATTAATCCTTTTATATCTTTTAAATCTCGTGTGCCATTAAAATGATCAATCAACTCAGAAAAGGTAACTTCGCCTTCACCATATAATCCATAATCGAAAGGGAAATTAATTAATGCTTCTTCTTTTACTGTGGAAATGTGAGAGCCGCCCAAACAAATAGGAACCTCAGGATATTTATTTTTAAAATGATTTGCCAGATCAACCGCTTCCAGAAAAACCTGACTTGATGCTGTTATTCCTATTAAATCGAAAGAAGAATTTAAGAATTGATGAGTCTCTTTGGATTTAGCAACGCGCGTATCGATTAATTCAAAACTTATATTTTTATGATTTTGATAAGCATAGGAAGCTAAATAACCCAAACCTAAGTGAACTGCCGGGTGCTTTAATTCTTTATTTGGGTTTATTAAACCAATTTTCATTGTATTATTTTAAAAGCAGTAAAGATAAATAATTCGTAACAGGAATCTAACTTACAAATAATCTATAGCCGATTGTTTACTTTTAGTAAATGGAGCAACAGCACGATCGAAAATCCCCTGAACGTAGGCAATAGCCATTCCATAATTGGTTACAGGGATTCCGGCATCAATGGCCGGTTTCAATCTGTTAATGAGTTGTTTTCGGGTAATTACACAACCTCCACATTGCACAACAAGGGCATACTCTTTAATATCGCGAGGTAAATTATCTAAACCAGCAACAACATCGTATTCCAGCTTTTTACCAGTAAAATTAGAAATCCATCGTGGAATTTTCACTCTGCCAATATCATCACACGAAACATGATGTGTGCATGATTCCAGACTTAAAATCCGATCGCCATCTTTTAACTCAGAAATTTTTGGAGTGCCTTTTAAATAATGCTCAAAATCACCTTTAAACCTGGCCAACATAATACTAAAGCTTGTTAAAGGAATATTTTTTGGGATAGAAGCATCGGCTTTGGTAAAAATCTGGCTATCGGTAATGGCAAGGGCAGGAGTGATTTTTGTTTTTCGCAGGAAAGCATCTACTTCGCGCTCTTTTAATACAATTGCAATGGCATCATTATCTAAAATATCCCGAATAGCCTGAACCTGTGGCAAAATCATTCTTCCTGCCGGGGCTTCAATATCAATGGGTGTAATTAATAAAACAATGTCACCATAAGATAGCAGGTCGCCAATTAAAGATGGTGTTTTATAAGACGATTCGGGGATGGTTGTTTTTATTAATAAAATTAGTTTTTCAAGATTCTCAGCCTTTATGGTATTAAACTCAACAATGGAGGCATTGGTTTGTGACACGATATGTGCACGGGCATCATCATTAAGGGGCTTGACGTCAGATTTATTATGAACAATAAAAAATGGAGTGTCCGTTTTTTTAAACTCTTCGATTAGCGATTTTTCAAATTCACCAAATGTATTTTCAATAATTACCAAAATTGCTAAATCGACTGTTTGAATTGATTCGAGTGTTTTTTCAATTCTCTTTGTTCCCAAATCTCCTTCATCGTCAATACCTGCAGTATCAATCAGAATTACAGGGCCAAAGCCAGTTATTTCAAAAGATTTTTTAACGGGATCGGTAGTCGTACCGGCATGATCAGAAACAATAGCAATGTTTTGCCCTGCAAGTCGGTTTATTAATGAACTTTTCCCGTTATTTCTGCGTCCGTAAATACCTATATGTGGTTTTGAATCTTTTCCTTTTGTCATTTTAATTTACAATTGATGGTTTTCTAGTTTTGTTATCAAATTGAAATGATTTAAACTTAAAAATCTCCCAGTTATCGTTGCATGAAATTGTGTCTGTTGGTATTCCTAATTTATTAATAATCTCTTGATTATTTATCCCGTTTGTAATTATAAAGTTAAATTCAGGATTCCCAAATACTCCATTTTTATTTTTATAATACCAATTTTGATTCATTACATGGTACCATATGGATAGATTATTTAAAACAGTATAAACACGTATATTTTCTTTCGAGAACATGGTTATATACTTGGCTTTCCAATATTCTGCTACTCCAAATTTTAAAACTTCTTCTTTTGATAATTCATCAATACATTTTACATTTTCAGGATAATAATTCATGAAGTTCGTTAATCCTTCCGAAATATTATTTTCGTTAATTTTTTTAATGATATAAATTGATTCAATAGTTAAGAGTAAGACAACAATTAAGGACAGGTAGTTTATTGAAAATTTAATTTTTATATTTAGTTTATAAACTAGAAATGCATAACTGAATATGCCTAAATAAAGACTGTAAATATTATATCGTAACAGAGCCCAGCTTATATAATTACCATTAATTACTGGTGTTACAAGGATAATAAGAACTGTTGGAGTAAATAGCAATAAATAAATGAACTCGTTTTGGTTATAATCTTTTTTGTTAAAGGCTAAAACCAAGTTTTTTAATAAAAAAAACAAATGAATACAAAAACTGACCATAAACATCAGGTTGATAATACCTCTAAAGTCTATTTCTTTCAAATAATAGGTGTGTTGTTCTATAAATGTTTTAAGTGCAGGAATAATGTTGTTGAAATTAAAAACTTTCCACGACAAATCAATAATATGAACATAACCAGATAATCGCAACATCCGGAATAAAAACAATCCAATAAAGATAGAAAGAGTGTTATAAATCAGAATTTTAATAAATTGTTTTTTCTTTTCTGTTTTTATAAATAATGTAAGTATAAGCGCATAAATTGGCAATGAAAACATAACGATGTACAGTCGATCGTTAATAATTGAGATAATACTTAATATGAAAAGAATAATGATATGAATTATCTTCTCAGATTTTATATACTTAAATAGAAAAATAAATGATATTAAAAGCATTATAAATACACCTAAATGATATGAAATGCTCAAGAGATAAAAAGTATAAACGAAATCATCATTTACTAAGGTTGCCAGTAAGAAAAAACTCATTAAAACAATAGCAAAACTCAAGTGTAAGTAATTGATAGATTTGAAAATAGATTTATATAAGATAGAAAGTAAAATTAAAATAATAACAAGCTGAATTAAGCTAAATGCAAAACATGCAGGAATAAAATGATTAAAAAAACTTCTGACAATAAAAAATAAAAGCATATCGGGAAGAAAATTTGGAGCTCCATTTAAATGCCATCCGGCAAGTCCGCTTTTATCAATGAAAAGATCTTTATAAATGGAAGGAAGATAGAGAGTGTCGGAATTAAAATATGTGTAAATTTGCTTTTCGTTGATCGTAGCGAAAATGATTATTGTTAAAACAACATTGATTAAAATAGATAGTATAAGTAGAATTTTCTGAAATGAGATTTTTTGTAAAATGGGTTTCTTCATAATTAGAGAATCATTTTATAATCAAAGAAAGCAAATTTACTTTATTAATAGCATTGTTTAATGAAAGTTATATTAAAAATATTTATATATGGTTCAATCATTGCACTGATTTATTATTTATTTAATATAGATTATTTAAGTTTTAAGAATATTGAATTCAATTATTTTTACTTAAGCATTTCAGTTTTCTTATTATTTGGAGGATTTGTATTATCGGCATTAAGCTGGCGGTTTGCACTTAAACTGCATGGTCCAATAATTAATTTCAGAAAAGCAATAGTTTCTCATGGCTTACCTGTTTTTACAAAGTATATACCAGGTAGAATTTGGACCATTCTTGGGCGTGCTGCTCTGATTCAAAATAAAGATTACAACGTAAAGTTTTTGACGTTTGTATCTTTTAAAGAACAACTGATTTATTTATGCTTAGGATTTTTTATTAGTATTTATCCAATTCTTAAAACCGAAAAAATCAGAGAGTATTCTCTTATTATAATAGGATTATCTTTAGGTCTATTTTTACTTCTATATTCCAGAATGCTTCAGAAATGGTTTGAGAATCTTTGGAACAGATTATTTAAAATGAAAATAGATATTCCAAAAATTAGCTTAGAGGAGTTTTTAAAACTTTCATTATTTATCATACTCTATTGGTTATTATGGGCCACAGGATTTTATTTCTTGCTCATATCTGTTTTTGGGATTCTTCCTTTTTATAATGCATTTGCTTTTCCTTTGAGCATTTCATTAGGTTTAATTGCTATTATATTCCCAGGAGGAATAGGAGTAAGAGAGGGTGTTCTTACACTTTTCTTAATTTCAAATGGCGTTCAAGCTGAACAAGCAATTGCTTTTTCGATACTTTCCAGAATCTGGTTTTTAATTGGTGAAATATTTATGTTTTTTCTGGCTCTTATTCTTAAAAGAAAAATTTAATCTTTATTTAAGCGCTGATTATCCTGAATATCCATCCACATGGCAAACATTAATGATTGAAAACCACTAATAAACAATAGGGCAAATGCCAAAACGGTAACCGGGTTTGCATCTGAATGTGCGAAAATCTTCATTAAAATTTTTATTCCAAAAGGAATAGAAATTAAAAGTAGAATTATTCCCATGTGGTAAAGTATAAATAGTGGATGGAAGCTTTTTCGTAAATATTTTACCCAAATACGTTTAAAAAAACTGCGGGTTAACAACCATGAAATCCTGGGGATTACTTTTCGGATTTTCATCTTGGATTGCTCACCTATAAAATAGATCGGTTTTATCGGCACTTCCTTCAATGTGCAGTTTTCTATATTTAATTTAACGAGCATATCGTTTGGCATTCCATATTTGGGATAGATTTTATACAAATCAATTTTATTTAAAGCACGATTGGAAATGGCAGTGTAACCTGTTTGCGTATCGGATATATGCCAGTAACCCGAAGCTATTTTGGTTAAAAGAGAAAGTATAGAGTTTCCTATAAATCTTTTTCTTGGCATTAAAATTTTCGCACTTTTATGTCCCAATCTATCCCCTTTAACATAATCAACTGAATCGCTAACAACAGGATTGCAAATTGAGAATAATTCAGAGGGGTCCATTTGTCCATCACCTGCCATGACAGCGGTACAATCTATGTTATTATCCTTTGCCCATTTATATCCTCTGGCAATAGCACCTCCAACTCCACTGTTTTTTAAAAGATTTATAATTACTAATCGTTGATCCGAATTATCATGAAATACTTGTGCAGGAGCAAAATACTTAATTTCTTCTTTGTTCCACTGTTCAATTATTTCATTAGCCTTATTGTAAAAGCTACTGCTATTGTCTTGTATGTTTCTTTCCGGCAATTTTAAAGAACCAAGCTTAAGCATGAAATTTTTGATTATCTGCGCTGTATTGTCTGTTGAACAATCATTCACAACAATTATTCTGTCAACAAAATCGGGTATGTTTTCTAATACTAAACCAATTTGATTTTCCTCGTTAAATGCAGGAATTACAACAGCAATTGTCTTATTATTTATCATTTGAAATTTTTATGTTCATATAACCAAATAGCATCCATTGTAATCATTGAATCGACACTAATTTTTCTTCTTTTAGCCTTAACTTCAATTTCTTCCATCACAGCTTTATTATTTCTGATATCTTTTTCAAGATTTTTTAAGATCATCTTTTTATGATATCCCAGAGAATCTAATATATATCTTTCTTCAGATTCTATTTTTAGAATAGAATCAATGGAGATTTTATTTGCTTGTTTTTTAGATAACTGATTCAATAAAATAGAATCATTACTTAACTCAGTATATATAAAATGAATAACTTCATTTTTTGAAGTAACTATTTTGATTTTTTCCTGTTTTTCATAATCAGGTTTAATCTCTACATAAATGCCTTGTCTGGCTTTATCATAATCAGGCAGCCTTATTAGTTCATTGTATCTTTCGGTAGGATATAATTTAAAAAATGTTTCCCAGTAAGCATCTTTGTTCATCCACCAATAATGAATGGCCTGTCGGTTATATTGCTGTATTTGAAAATTATTAAATGCGATTAATATCAGAATAATTCCAAAACTTATATAATAGCTAATTTTTTTGGATTTTGCTAAATGCAATAATGCTCCCAAAGGCAGGGCCATTAACCCATAAGAATCAATAAATGCACGATAACCAAAAGAGCCACCAAACCACCAGCACCACCACGAAGCAAGAATATAAATATTAAGAACATTAAATACAAACAAAGGCATAAAGAGACCGTTCTTAAATTTAGGTAAAGCAAATAATCCTACAAATGCAATAAACATAATTGGAGTATAAATAAACCAACCTTTTTTATAGCTTATAAGAATATCTGAGATTTGAGGATTATTAAAAAAGAATTTCCCTCCAACCTCGCCATAAGAAAAATAGAAGATCTTACCCGAAACGTGATACCAATAAATGAATTGTGGAACCCATATTAGAATGAAAGCGAGAATCATTAATATTACGTATTTATACTCAAGAACATAAAAAAGCACTCTATTTTTAAAATCCTTGAATGAAGATATTTCCCATAAGAATAATACAACAAAAACAAGAATATTGGTTGGTCTTATCAATGTAATAAATCCACTTAGGAGTCCAATTAAAAAAGCTTTTAGAAGGGTTGGATTCTCATAAAAACGAATAACCAAATATAAAAAAATGCTTATTAAAGTGAAATTATATGCATGTGGCATGGCAGCTTCGTAGCAATAATAGTACAAAAGATTTGTTCCAATTCCAATTGCTAATATTACTACAGAAACAATATCATCGGTAAAATATTTTTTAAGGATTTTTCTTAAGAAAAGTAGTCCAATAATTACATAAAATAAGGAACTAAAGGCTAAAGCAAACTTATAAGGCATGGTGTACCCATCAGCAAGGTAATTGTCATTATTAAGGCAATAAATGTGAGCTATTCCAAAAAATGGAGCATACATGACCGACAAACCCATTGTAGTTACAATTGCATGTTTACCAATTGGTGTTTCTACAGGCCAAATTAAATCGCCAAACTTTTCTATATTATCTTTTCTGAATTGTAAGGAGAGGTCTTTATAAATAAAAGTTGCAGGTAAATATGCATAGTATGATTTTATATCCCATTCAATCACACGGCCACTTCTTAACCAGCGATGATGACTGAAATTCAGAAATGTCACGCTAATAGCAATAAATACAATTGCTATAACAGAAAAATGTTTTGTAATTATCTTTTTAATCATTCTTTTCTTTAATAATATAGTTAGGTCGTTTCTTGTTCTCAATAAATAATTTCCCAAGATAATTTCCAACAATTCCAATCATTACCAGTTGAATGCCTCCAATAAATAATACACTTATTATTGTTGATGTCCATCCTGCAACTGCTTTATCTGTAAATATGGCAATATAAATTGCATAAAGAATGTATAGAAATGCAACAAAAGCAATTGTAAATCCTATATAAATTGAAACTTTTAAAGGTTTAACACTAAAAGAAGTGATTCCATCAGATGCAAAATGGAGCATTTTAGAAAAGCTGTATTTTGTTCTTCCTGAAAACCGAGGCGAAGCAAGATATTCTAATTGAATTTGAGAGAATCCTAACCAGGGAATTAATCCACGATAAAACAAAAACTTTTCATTCAATTTTTTAAGTTCTTGCACTACTTGTTTGTCGAGTAGCCGAAAATCGGCAGCTCCATCTTCTATCTTTACTTCAGATAATTTATTAATGACTCTATAAAATATTTTTGAAGTTATTTTTTTAAAAAATCCTGAAGACTTATCTTTTCTCTTAGTGCTTACTATCTTATATCCTTTTTGCCATAAGTTAATCATCTCAGGAATAAGTTCTGGAGGATGTTGTAAATCAGAATCCAGACATATAACACAATCGCCTTTAGCAGAATCATAACCTGCCTTTAAAGCATTCTGATGTCCAAAATTTCTTGAAAATGAAATAAACTTAACTTGCTTGTCAGATTTATTAATTGTCTTAATATTTTCAAGTGTATTGTCAGTGCTCCCATCATCAATAAAGAATATTTCGTAATTGAAATCTTTAATGTATGATAATAGTGAATTGTAGATTTGTGCAATATTACTTTCCTCGTTATAACATGGAATTATGATTGATACTATAAAATTATTCTCCATTTGATTTTAAATTATTCAGTAATATCTTTCAATGTAAATCCCATCTTTAACAGATTTTGTGGTGCAAGAATTTTTTCCAGTTTTTCGGGTTCAATGAGTTTTAATTTGCTATTTACCCTGAAAATATCTTTTTTCGACTTTTTCATTTCTTTGGCCAACTTGGCTGCATTGTTGTATCCAATATATGGACTTAAAGCTGTTGTAATGGCAGGACTATGATATAGTTTATCTTCGGCTGTGTCGTGCTCAATTTTTAGTCCATTAAAAAGATTTTCTTTTAAGGTTTTATTTGTCGCAATTAAAAGTTTTAAACTTTCCAACAAAGCATGACCTATAACTGGTAAATAGGCGTTTAAGTCCAAACAACCTTGTGCACTTAGCGATGTTATTACTGAATCGTTTGCATATATTTTATGTGCTGCACTAATCACAAATTCGGGAATAACCGGATTTATTTTGCCAGGCATAATAGAGCTTCCAACTTGTTTTTGCGGAATGCTAAGTTCTCTTTTACCAACTACATCGGATGCTAATAAACGGATATCCGAAACCATTTTCTCAAGATTTACGGCATGTGCCTTTAAGATGGCATGTACCTCAACCAACGAATCCATATTGTTGGTTGCATCGGGCATATTTTCACTACGGGTAATAGGTAAGTTTGTTAATCTTTGCAAACTTGAAACAACTTCCATAATAAAAAACTGAGGAACAGCGATTCCTGTTCCGATAGCACTTCCCCCTAAATTAACAACTTTAATTCTTTCGAAACATTTTGAAACTCTCCACCAGTCGCGCGATAATGCCTCGTTATATGTGCTAAACAGCATTGCATACGAAGAGGGTACTGCCTCCTGCATTTGAGTATAAGCAATACGTAATTTATTGCGGCTTTTGTTTTCTATGGCTTCAATTTCAGATCGCAAATCATTAATTTTTTCTTCCAGTTCAAGCAAAAGTTTTATCGCTGCCAGTTTTAATGATGTAGGAATAACATCATTTGTCGATTGATATATATTTGCATGTTCAATCGGATCAATAAAATTGTATTCTCCCGGATCGTGATCGAGTTTTGTTAAGGCTTCGTTGGCAATAATCTCATTCACATTCATATTAATACTTGTTCCGGCACCACCTTGAATGGCAGGAACAATAAAGTAATTGAACAGCTTACCTTCGGCTACTTCTTCGGCCGATTCAATTAAAGCTGTAATAATTTCTTTATTAAAAAGGTTTAAGGGAGTATCATTATTTGGATGTTTTTCCAGAACGGCAGTTTTAAAATTATCGTATGTCATGTAACAAGCAAGCTTGGTGAGTCCAATGGCTTTGTACCATTCAATATGAAAAGGAGTGCTGTCTGGGAAATTTTGTCGTGCCCTAAGGGAATGAATTCCGTATAAGGCATTTTTATTAATGTGCTCTTCGCCTAAAAAATCTTTTTCTGTGCGTGCCATCTCAATATACTAATTAGTATCACATTTCGACAAGCTCAATGTGACATAAGAACTTGTCATACTGAGCCTGTCGAAGTATGAACAAGTATAAGAATTTTATTTCGAAATTGGTTGTGCGTATGCAATTACATCTTTACCAGTAATCTCTTTCTCGCAAAGGATAATTAATCTTTCAAGAACATTTCTGAATTCGCGAATATTGCCTGTCCAGTTAATTTTCTTTAACTCTTCAATGGCATCCTCTTTAATTTCTTTTTTAGGAACTCCATAATCTGTGCAGATTAATTCATTAAAATGATCAGCCAGCATCGGAATATCATCTTTTCGTTCATCAAGACCCGGTACAGAAATTAAAATTACACTAAGTCTGTGATACAAATCTTCACGGAAATTATGTTTTTCTATTTCTTCTTTTAGGTTTTTATTGGTTGCTGCAATTATTCGTGCATCAACATGAATATCTTTATCACTTCCAACCCGCGACACTTTTTTCTCTTCGAGTGCTTTTAATACCTTTGCTTGCGCGTTCAGGCTCATGTCGCCAATTTCATCGAGAAAAATAGTTCCTGTATGGGCTTGTTCAAATTTCCCTTTTCGTTGTTTGTGAGCTGAGGTAAATGCACCTTTTTCATGCCCGAAAAGTTCACTTTCTATCAATTCTGAAGGAATAGCAGCACAATTTACTTCAACAAACGGAAATTCTGCACGTTCACTTTTTTCGTGTAACCAACGAGCAACTAGTTCTTTACCCGAACCATTAGGGCCGGTAATTAATACACGTGCATCAGTAGGAGCAACTTTTTCGATCATATCTTTCACCTTTTTAATAGGTTCAGATTCTCCAACAATATCATATGTTTTATATACCTGACGTTTCAAGGTTTTTGTTTCGCTTATTAAGGATGATCTATCCATGGCGTTTCGGATAGTCACCAGCAAACGATTTAGATCAAGAGGTTTTTCTATAAAATCATAGGCTCCTTTTTTTATCGATTCAACAGCTGTATCTATATTACCATGACCCGAAATCATAATTACAGGAACATCGGTTGCCACTCCAAAAATATCTTCCAACACTTCAATGCCATCTTTTTTTGGCATTTTTATATCTAAAAGAACAATGTCATATTTGTTATTTTTGAATTGTTCCAATCCTTCTTCTCCATCGGCGGCAAGATCGACCTGATGATCTTCATATTCCAATATTTCCTTAAGTGTATCACGGATACTTTTTTCGTCGTCGATAACCAGAATTTTAGCCATATATCTAATTTTTAACTGTTAAAATTTTATAGACCATGCCTTCTTTTATGGCAAAAGCCGATTGAGTTAATATTTTAATATTAAATTTTCTGATGATAAAATTAACAAAAATACTTGCCAGAACAATCATTTCAATTCGCACCATATCCAGTCCTTCCATTTTTTTTCGTTCTTCGAGCGTTGATTTAATTAAATCCCGATGTAAGATTTCATAATCATCCAAACGAATAGGATAGGAGTTACTATGTTTAATATTTTCAGGAATTCCTCCCTTTTTAGCCAGGATCATCGATCGAAAAGTATCAAAAGTTCCAGAACAACCAATTAGCTTTTTTGGACTATAATTACCTACTGCTTCATACAAAGGAGTAAGATTAGAATCAATATATTCTTCTACCTTTTTAATTTCTTGAGTAGTGATAGGATCTGAAGGATTAAACAGATCAAGAAGTCTTGTCATGCCAAGGTCAAAACTGTGTTTCCAAATTAAACCTTCTTTATTTGCAATAATAAATTCGTTACTTCCCCCGCCAATATCCAGAATAAGAGCATTCTCATCATTGAATTTTACTGCTTGTTTTACACCCAAATAGATTAATTCTGCTTCTTCATCTCCGGAAATAATCTGAATTTTCAGATTGAAAATTTTCTCCAATGCCTGTACAAACTCTATCCCGTTTTCAGTACTTCTAACTCCTGCAGTTGCAGTAGTAATAATTTGTTCAACATCGAACTTCTTTATGGTAATCAGGTGTTTTTCAATGGCTCTTAAACCCCGATCAAATGCTTCAGGGGTAATAATTTTATTATTGATTCCTCCTTTACCAAGCTTTACTCCAATTTTATCATTGAATAAAATTTTATATTGATTGTTCTTCAGAACATCTACAATTAGAATATTAAATGTATTGGTTCCCATATCAATAATTGCCATTCGCATAAAGCTTGATTTTTGAGATAAAAAAACTATCTGCTAAATAAACAGATAGTTTCGAGAAATTAAAGTATTTAATTGAATATTTTATTATGATTTATAGCGAAGCCATTTCCATAGTTCTTTGTAATTAACTTTTTTACCATACATTAGAATTCCTGTTCTATATATTTTACCAGCTAACCATACCGTTCCTATGAATGTAATAACCAACAAACCCATTGAAAGTGCCAGTTGCCAATCGGGAACTCCAAAAGGAATTCGCACCATCATTACAATTGGAGATGTTAATGGTATTATTGAAAACCAGAATGCTACTGGACTATCAGGAGTTTGAATGGCATTCATCATTACAAATATTCCCAAAATTAACGGAATTGTAATGGGAAGCATAAATTGTTGTGTATCGGTTTCATTATCGACAGCTGACCCAATTGCTGCAAATAAAGATCCGTATAAAAGATATCCTCCTAAAAAGAAAAACACAAATGAAAAGAAGATTTTTCCAAATTCAATTGATTTTATTGAATTGAAAATCTGAGTCATATCATCCATTTGTTGGGATTGGAGTTCTTCCATTTGTGCCATGTTTTGTTGCTGGAGCATATCCTGCATCATAACTTCTTGTGTATTGGTATTTCCTAAATCAGGGAAAAAGGCTGTTTTAGCTCCAAAGATGATAGCTGTTGTTAAAACAATCCAAAGCAGAAATTGAGTCAGACCAACAAGTGCAATTCCAACAATCTTGCCCATCATTAATTGGAAAGGTTTTGCCGACGAAATAATAATTTCAACAATACGACTTGTTTTTTCCTCAATAACGCCACGCATAACCTGTGCTCCAAATAGGAAAATGAAAAAGTAAATTAGGAAGCCACTGGCATATCCCACAATCATTGCAACTTCAGTTGAGCTTTCTTTTGTGTCACCATCTTCGGTCCATTGAATTGTCCGAATGGATACATCAGCTTTAATTGAATTTATAATTTCTTCATCAATGCCATGTTTACGAAGTTCTCTGTTTTTCAATTCTTTTTCCATGGCATTTGAAATATGCGATTTTACCGAAAAATTAGGTTGTTTCTCAGAAAAAAGTTGCACAGCAGTTGGTTCTTCGATTATGTTTGGAAGTATCTGCAGAATGGCGTAATAACCGGATTTTGAGAAGTCTTTTTTAAGATTTTCTAAGCTATTGTTTTCAAGGTACTCAAATTTAAGATAATCGGTATCGGGAATTTTGTTCATAAAAATTCCGGAATCATCGATTACTGCTAGTTTTTTAACATCAGTATCTTCCATTGAAGCTAACCAGGCAGGTACAACCATCATAGCGGCAAATAGGATTGGCCCCAAAATGGTCATTACAATAAATGATTTTTTCTTTACCCGGCTTAAATATTCGCGTGATATGATCAGTTTTATTTTATTCATTGTTTTAAATATTTCGGAGTTATTATCTAGTTTTTATATTCGTTGACTACCTTAATAAAAATATCATTCATATTTGGGATAACTTCATTAAATGATATTATCTCAACAGCAGGAATGATTAACGAAAGTAATTCATTTTCGTTTGTTTTATTAAGAAGTTTAATTCGGGCTGCATGATGACCATTGACTTTAGTTTTTTCTACGATCTCGTAATGTTCGTTCAGCGAATTCTCAAATTTTTCTATCTCACCGTTAAAAGAAATCTCATAAATATTCGATTTATATTTATTTCGAATATTGTCAATTTGTCCTTCAAGAATATTCTTTGATTTATTAATTAAGGTTATATGATCGCAGAGCTCTTCAACAGACCCCATGTTATGAGTTGAAAAAATAATTGTTGATCCATTTTTCTTCAGCTCTAGAATTTCCTCCTTTAGCATATTTGCATTTATTGGATCAAATCCACTAAACGGCTCATCAAAAATGAGAAGTTCAGGTTCGTGCAGAATGGTTGTTATAAACTGAACTTTTTGTGCCATTCCTTTTGATAGTTCTTCTACCTTTTTATCCCACCATGCCTGAATCTCAAATTTTTCAAACCAATATTTTAGCTTCTTAAGTGCATCACGTTTTGATAGTCCTTTTAATTGAGCAAGGTAAAGAGCTTGTTCACCAACTTTCATTTTTCTATAAAGACCACGTTCTTCGGGAAGGTATCCAATAATATTAACATCATTTGGCTGTAATGGTCTTCCTTTAAGTAAAACATCTCCCTTATCGGGTGCAGTAATTCTGTTTATTATTCTGATTAGCGTAGTTTTTCCCGCACCATTTGGTCCAAGTAAACCATAAATACTATTTTCAGGAATAGTAATACTAACATTATCCAAGGCTAAATGATTAACAAACCTTTTTTCAATATTTTGTGCTCTAAGTAATTCCATTTAATTCTTTTTTGTTTATACGTATTAGTTTACAATTTTATTAAATTATTACAAATTCAAACAAAAATTGTATTAAAATGTTATACTAATAAATTTTCATCAGCGATTTTAATGCATTTATGTAAAATTTAATGGTGTTCGTAAATTTCAATTTATAATCATTGCTATTATTAAAACTTTTAAATAATCAGCACGTACATTTATCGAATATACTCCTTACTCTATTTTTATTACGTTTTGCTGTGTTCATTCATCATTAAACGAAAACCCTAAGTTAAAATGAAGAAGATTGTAAATATACTGATCATGGCTTTAGTTTATAACATAAGGTTATGGGCTCAATCACCTGACATGTTTAATTATCAGGCTGTTTTGAGAGATGCGGAAGGTGAAGTTTTATCGAATCAAAATGTTGAGGTTGAAATTGCTATTCTATATGGTACAGCAACAGGGATAACAATTTACAATGAAACATTTAATACTCAAACTAATTTAAATGGTTTAATTAATTTAAAATTAGGTACTGGAATAAGCAATGATAATTTCTCACTAATAAATTGGGCCGAAGGCCCCTACTTTTTAAAATTAACTGTAAATGGTAATGAATTGGGTGTAACCCAATTTTTAACTGTTCCATACGCTAAATATGCCGATATTGCTGGAAATACGTTTAGTGGAAATTATAACGATTTAATTAACCTCCCAAGTTTTGCAGGTTGGGACAAGAATGTCGCTGACGATTTTAATGGAAATTATAATGATTTGGATAATTTGCCAAATTTCACCTTATGGGATAAAAATGCTTACGATGATTTTAGTGGTAATTATGATGATTTAGTTAATGCACCAACTTTTGCAGGTTGGGACAAAAATATAAGTGATGATTTTAGTGGAAATTATAATGACCTGGATAATATACCCAATCCAATTGACACCTCAAATTTTATATCGATTAGTAATCCGGCTCAAGGTGATTTAGCATATTATGATGGTTTAAGCTGGCAAGTAATAACAGCAGGAACTGAAGATCAGATTTTAACCATGGAATCTGGTATACCAGTATGGAAAGATGCAACAACAGGAGGGAGTACTTATAAAATAGGAGATTTATATTTAGGAGGAATCATTTTTTACGTAAGCCCGGATGGCCTGCATGGTTTAATAGCCGATTTGGATGATACAAGCCCTGGTGAAGTGTATAGTAATGGAAATGCTTCAGTTGGAGCATTAAGTTTTCACAACGGTTTTTCTAATACGGATGCAATTCTTTCAATATTCCCAACCTCAAATGCTGCATCTTCGTGCAGACTCAAAGGATCAGAATGGTACTTGCCATCAGTTTGGGAAATGAAATTGCTACATTTTGCTGCGTACGAAATCAATAGAATTTTGGAAAATGATGGAGATACTGCTACCAATGGTTTAAATACAAACACTGGTGTGTATTGGACATCAACAGAATATGCAGCAAATGCCGCTTTTGACTATTCAGTTATTTCAGGAATAATTATAAACGATAATAAGAGTAATAGTTATAGAGTAAGAGCAATACGTGCATTTTAAGTTGAAAATTAGTTGTGAATAAAACTTCCAGATTTGGATTTCTTTATCAAAATTACATTAGATTTAAGCTTATTATTTATTTGAGATATTAAGTATTTTTATATCTTTGGACATATGCTAATATTATGAAAAAGAACCTTTTATTAATTCCTTTACTCTTTATCTTTATTCAAATAAATGCAACTAATAATCCTCTAGTTGATAGTTTGTATAAAAGGCTGATCAATGTAAACGATTCTTTAAAAGCACAGGTACTTAATGATTTAAGCTGGGAATTAAGAAATTCTGAACCTGAAAAATCTGTCGATTACGGTTTAGAAGCTATAAAGTTCGCTGAGAAATATGAAGATTCAGAGGAGCTTGTTAAAGCACATAGTTTTATTGGTGTAGCATATAGAATTCTTGGTAATTATTCTGAGTCAATGGATTATTATTATAAGGGTTTGGAGCTGGCAAAAAAATACGGAGAAACTGAACAGGAAGGATATGCATATGTAAATATTGGGAATCTTCATATTTATCAGGGATACTATTATAATGCCATTGAGAATTTAAATAAGGCAAAGGAAATTGCAGAAAAACTATCACATAAAAGGATGTTGGGTTATGTTCATTTGAATATCGGTCGTGCCCAAATGTTAAGAGAAGAAAACTACGAGGCTCTTGAAAATTTTAATAAAGCACTTGAATTAAGAACGGATATAGATCAGGTTTCTGGTAGAGCAGTTTGTTATAAATATATCGCTGATATTTATCTTGAGCTGGGTGATAACACATTAGCTTTAGAGAATTATCGCCATTCTCTTGAAGTTGTAGACAAGGATATGGATAAAGACTTGTATGCTAATATTCATACCATGTTAGCAAAGGTATATTTCTTAAACGGGAACTATGAACTGGCAAGCGCAAATGCTGTAAAGAGCATGAAAATTGCATCTGATATTGGTGCTAAATTAATTATTAGAGATAATTATAAGATACTTTCTGATATTGATTTAAAAACAGGAAATTATAAAGCGGCTGCCAAACATTTAGAGCATATTATTAATTATAATGATACTCTGTTTAATCAGCAACTATCTGAAAAAATGTTTAATCTTGAGTATCAATTTGAAAAACAAAGAAAGCAGGCAGAGATAGATCTTTTAAATAAAGATAAGCAAATAAATGAGTTGGAACTTCGTCGGGCAAGAACTTATAATACTGCACTTTTAATCATTTTAGCTTTAATAACTGCTCTTTTTGTGTTTGTTTCAGTTTCGTTAAAACATCGAAGAGAACAAAATAGATTATTAGAAAAACAGAAGAAAGAGCTTGACAATATTAATAAAACAAAAGATAAAATGTTTTTAATTATTGGACATGATTTACGTGGACCAATTGGAAACTTGAAATCTTTAATTGAAATGCTCCTTGAAGACGAAGAAATTGCAAACAATAAAAGCTTACTCGAAACCTTTAGTATTTTCATGAAATCGGTACAATCAGTAAGCGATCTTCTTGAAAATCTGTTACTTTGGGCAAAAAGTCAACGAAATGAGACAAGCTTCTCTCCAGAGAATATTAGTATAAATACTGTTATAAATAGAAATTTACAATTATTCAGAACCATTGCCGATCATAAAGGCATTAAGCTAAATGCCAAAATGGCTGATAATTACGATGTTTTTGCCGATAAAAATATGTTAATGACTGTTGTTCGAAATATTATTTCAAATTCAATAAAATATACACCTTCTGGTGGATCCATTAATATATCGATTGAGCATGATGATCAATACAATAAGGTAATTATAAAAGATACAGGCGTTGGCTTCGACGAAGATACTGCTCATAAAATTCTTGACACAAAAAATTTCTACACTACCTCAGGCACAAACAACGAAATAGGTTCAGGTCTTGGCTTACTCTTGAGCAAGGAGTTTGTTGAAATGAACGGTGGAAAAATTTGGGCAGAAAGCACTCCGGGAAAAGGAGCGACATTCTACTTTACAATTCCTATTTCAACCTTTTAACTTAGAACCGATATCTCATTTCTGCTATTAAAATAAATAGTGATTATGAAAAATTGTTTTTGATTTTTCCAGTTTAGGTTTTATGTCTTCAGAAAAGTACTTAGAAGCAATTGTTCTCAAATTATATTGTGATGCCATTACTTCGCCATATGCACCAACCGATAAGATGGCAATTAAATCACCTCTTTGGGTTGATGGTAATAAGATTGATCTCCCAAAATAATCTGAAGTTTCACATATTGGTCCTGCAATATCATATTCCTCGAGAGATTTATTTGAACTTAAATTAATTATTTTATGATTAGCTTGATACAAAGCAGGTCGAAGTAATTCTGTAAATCCTGAATCAAGTATTATTGTTTTCCGATCTCCATTGTTCTTCACAAAAAGTACTCGTGAAATTAAACTACCACATTGGCCAACTATTGAACGTCCCGGCTCAAAGAGCACTGTTTGCCCGTTAAATATTTGAAGAGATTTATTAAATCCTGAGAAATAAGTTTGAAAATCAGGAATTTGACTTTCAGGATTTTCGTAATCAATACCCAAACCTCCACCTAGGTTGATGTAGCTTATCTCTATGTTTTGTTCACGCAGAAAGTTTTGAAAGGTATTAACAACTTTGATTAGCTCCTTAAAAACATTCAAATCAGTGATTTGTGATCCAATGTGAAAGTGTAAGCCGTTAATCTGTAAATTTTTGAATGTGTTAATGTTTTTAATAATCAGCATTAATTCATATTGAGAAATTCCAAATTTATTAGAGCTTAATCCAGTTGTAACATGATGATGTGTGTTTGCATCAATATTTGGGTTAATTCGTAAAGCAACTCTTACCTTTTTCTTGCTAGCTTGAGCAATACTGTTTATAACCTGAAGCTCTTCAATAGACTCACAATTTATACAGGAAATATTCTCATCAATGGAGTATTTAATTTCCTGATCAGTTTTTCCAACACCGGCAAATACAATTTTATTTGGTGTAAAACCACAGTTTAAAGCTCTTTCAATTTCATTTCCACTTACACAATCTGCCCCTAGACCGTAGCTGCTTATTATTCTCAGAATTCTTTCGTTAGCGTTTGCTTTAACAGCATAATGAATAGTATAATGATACAAGTTTGCTGCCTCTTTTATGGCAAAAAGGGTTTTGTGCAGCAAACCTGTATCATAAAAATAGAAAGGGGTTTCTAGTTTTTCAAAATATTTTAGAACTAATTGGTTAAACATGGCTCATTATTAAGAATATATGTATTTAGTAAATTAAGTGCTTTACTTTTATTAATAGAATCAATTACCAGTGTCATATTGTTTTTACTTGCACCAAAAGAGATCATATTTATTGCTATACTATTTAGTCCTTCGACAATATTCTGAATAGAAAAGTTTTGATCTGAAAAATTCCCAACAATGCAAATAATGCTCTGATTCTTTTCAACCTGAATATCTCCTAAAACAGAAAGATCCCTAACAATTTCATTTAAAGATGAAGTATCTTCAATGGTCATAGCAACTGATATTTCCGAAGAGGTCAACATATCTACTGATGTATGATAGGTATCAAAAACCTCAAAAATCCTTCTTAGAAATCCATAAGCCTGCATCATACGTGCTGATTTGACTTTGATTGTAGTTATTTGATCTTTAGACGCAATTGCTTTTAAATCTTTTCCATTATTCATTGAAATTAATGTTCCGATATGTTCAGGATTAAAGGTGTTTTTTATCCTGATGGGAATTCCTTTTTGTTGTGCAGGAGTAATGCTTGCAGGATGAAGGATTTTTGCTCCAAAATATGCCAGCTCGCTTGCATCATCATAGGATAAAGTGCTAATGTGTTTGGTAGTATGTACAAATCGAGGATCGTTGTTGCGCAGGCCATCAATATCAGTCCATATTTCAACACTATTTGAATTTAAAGCATTGGCTATTATAGTTGCGGTATAATCACTTCCTCCACGTCCCAAATGATCAATATTATTTTTGTAGTCGCGGCAAATAAAACCTTGCGTAAGAAATAATTTACAATCCCTATGTTTCTCTATTTGAGGGATTAATTTTGCCTTTATAAAAGAATAATCAGGTTCTTTGGATTTGTTAATTCTTAAAAAATCTAAAGAAGGGAGTAAGGCCGCATCCATTCCTATATCTAATAAATAGATATAAATAATCATCGATGAGAGGATTTCTCCTTGCGAAAGGATCATTTTCTCGTCTTTTATTTTTACCCTTTTATAATTGTATTTCGAAATGAATAGAATGGTTTTATTAAGCTTCTTTAATGCAATTTCTTTTAAATTAGCACTTGAAATTAGTTCTGTAATCAAAGTCGAATGTTTCTCTTTAATGATCTCTAAGAGCTGTTCAGAAATGATCCAATTTTCATTTTTAGATTGCTTAATAAAATCCGATAATAGATTTGTTATGCTCTCTATGGCAGAGAATACAACTATTTTAATTTCATTGTCGGAAATTATATTTACCACATTTCTGATTCTTTCTGAACTGCCAAGCGACGTTCCTCCGAATTTTAATACTTTCATTCTTCTGTTTTTTTGGTAAAAATATTTGAAGTTTGCAACTGTAGAAAATAAACAAATGAATAATAACTAAATTGTAACAAATTGTTATATATTTAACAAAAAGTTATAAATACATGATTACAATTTCACAAGCCGTAGAGACCATATTAGCGAATAAACCTTTCATTCTGGATGCCATGAATGATAATATCATAAACTATTCATTACTTGCAAATTTTATTAAACCAGATGTGGAAGTATTATTAAAAAAAGAAGTAAAGGATAGTGCCATAGTTATGGCAATACGCAGATTTAAGTCGGTTAATGATGTAGGATTAATAAAAAGAATCGAAAATCAGGTTAAACATTTCGGCGATATTTTGGTTCGTTCAAATCTGGTTGATTACACGTTTAAAAACTCCGAAACATTATTACAAAATCAACAAAGATTGCTTGATAAGATAAAAGATAAGAAAGGTTTTTTTTATACTGTAACACAAGGAGTTTACGAAACAACCTTTATTTTAAGTGATCAGGTAAAAGATGAAATTCATTTAATCTTTGAAGGGGAAAAGCTTATTTCAAGTTGCTATAATTTATCTTCGGTCACCATTAAATTACCAACAGGAAATACCGAGCAACCCGGTTTGTATTATTATATATTCAAAAAATTAGCATGGGATGGTATTAATATTCTTGAGGTAGTTTCAACTTCGAATGAATTCACTATTCTTTTAAAGGATAAAGATATTGATAAAGCGTTTTCTGTAATAAAAAATCTAAAAAGTTAAAAAAATCCTGACAGATTTTCTATCAGGACTTTTATTATACTTTCTGCAGTTTCCATTTTCCTTTTCTAAACAGCCATATGGCAATAAGAGTCATCATAGATTCAGCAATTATAATCGCTGCATAAACACCGTATTCATCGAGGCCATTCATTCTGGCTAAAAAGTATGCTAATGGAATTTCTATCATCCAAAAGCAGATGATATTAATTTTGGTTGGGGTTTTTGTGTCACCTGCACCATTAAATGCCTGTACCATAACCATTCCGACTGCATAGAAAATAAAGCCTATACTTACAATTCTTAATCCTTGTGCTCCTGTTGCCACAACATCGGTATTTGCAATAAATAATCGAATAAAGAAATGTGGTTCAATAATGAAGATTACTGAAAAAATCCCCAGTAATATCATATTTACATAAGCCGTTGCCCAAACAGCGCGTTCGGCGCGTTTGGGCTTTTTTGCCCCAAGATTCTGTCCAACAAGAGTAGCCGCCGCATTGCTAAGCCCCCAGGATGGCAGCAAAACAAAGATTATAATGCGAATAGCAATTGTATAACCTGCCAGTGCTGTACTTCCAAACATGGCTATTATTCTAACCATAGCGATCCAACTTGAGGTTGCTATAATAGATTGCCCAATTCCTCCCAATGAAATTTTTATAAGGTCAAGCATAACTTCAACATTCAATCTTATTGCTTTTTTAAATATCTTTATTCTTCCGTTTCCTTTAAATAAAATGTAAAGCTGATAAATAACGGCAATGCTTCTGCCCGTAGTGGTAGCAATAGCAGCACCTTTAATTCCCATGGCAGGAATTGGACCAAATCCGAATATAAATAATGGATCAAGAATGATGTTTGCTCCATTCGCCAATAACAACACCCTCATGGATACTGCCGCATCGCCAGAACTTCTGAAAACCGCGTTTATAATAAAAAGGAGCATAATTACAATATTGCTACTTAGAAGTATTGTTGGGTATATGCTATTGTTTTCAATTATTTCGGCATTAGCTCCCATTATTCTTAAGAGATCTTTCGCAAATATTAAACCTGGGATTCCTAATAGTAACGAGATTATACAAGCAACGATTATGGCTTGTACAGCTGCCACTGATGCTCTTT
>DMBU01000185.1 GCA_003446015.1 Bacteroidales bacterium
GCCTTAAGTGGAATACTGATCTATAAAAAATCAGGAAAACCAGAAGATTGCAACTTTGATTTTGTATGCAAGGATTGTAGAAAACTTAAAGGTTGTAAGCAACCCGAAGCTATTATTTTAAAAAGGAAAATTGAAAAAAGCTAATATCAAGTAATGGCTAAAAAAGAAAAAAAGAAAAAGCTAACCTTCAGTAAGGCGGGACTAAACAGACGCGATTTCATTGATCGTAGTTTTAGGTTTTCAATAGGTTTAGGATTAACAGGAATAGCCGGAGTGCTAATAAAAAAATCCAAATCAAAAGAATATGTTTGGCAGCTCGACCCCGAAAAATGTATCCATTGCGGGCGATGTGCAACCAGTTGTGTTCTTACTCCTTCTGCCGTAAAATGTTTCCATGTTTTTGATATGTGTGGTTATTGCGATTTATGTGGTGGATATTTAAGACCTGAAGCAAAAAATCTTAGCACAGCAGCAGAAAATCAACTATGTCCAACAAGTGCAATTGAACGAAAATTTATTGAGGAACCATTTTTTGAATATCATATTATCGAGGATTTGTGTATTGGTTGTGCAAAATGTGTTAAAGGTTGTAGTGCCTTTGGAAACGGTTCACTACAGTTACAAGTTAATCACAGAATTTGCGTTAACTGTAACGAGTGTGCTATTGCCAGAGATTGTCCGTCAGATGCATTTCAACGTGTACCAATTGAAGAGCCTTATAGATTTTCAGGAAATAGTAAAGATGAAAAGAAAAGTTAGATCAATAAATTGAATTGAATGAAAAAAAGATTCTCTATCATAATTTTATTAATTATAATTTCACTTCAGATTTATAATTCATTTGCTGTTCAGCGTTTTCCAAAACCTGAATTCGAATCGGGACACACTCAACCTCCTACAATTACACCTGACCCACGGGCACATGCTTTGGCGATTTTAGATGTGTTTGTATTAGTTGCAGCATTATCAGTTGTTACATGGCTGGTTCTAAAGAAACGTTTCCGAATAGGTGTTTTCTGGATGTCGGTATTTGCTGTTCTATATTTTGGTTTTTTTCGAGAAGGATGCGTATGTTCCATAGGTTCGCTTCAAAATGTTACTCTTGCGCTTTTTAATTCTGAATATAGCATTCCGATTACTGTTGTTGCCTTCTTCGTTTTACCTTTAGTTTACACCTTGTTTTTTGGAAGGACATTTTGTGCTGGAGTATGCCCTCTTGGAGCTCTTCAGGATATTTTTGCATTTAAACCCATGCCTATAAAATCATGGCTGGAAAAGGTGTTGGGTATTATTCCTTTTATTTATTTAGGATTAGCAATATTATATTCTGCTACAAGTACTGATTTTATTATTTGTCGCTACGATCCTTTTATTGGGTTTTTCAGGCTCGATGCCAGTTTTATGATGTTCATAATAGGAGCTATTTTACTCCTTATTGGGGTTTTTATTGCACGTCCTTATTGCAGATTTTTGTGTCCATATGGTGCCCTTTTAAACCTGGTAAGTCGATTCTCAAAAAAACACATAACTATTACTCCGGCAGAATGCATTCAGTGTCGCTTATGTGAAGATTCTTGTCCCTTTGGAGCAATTGATAAGCCTGTTTTATTAAAAGATAAAGAAGCAAGACCTGTTGCTGTTCGTCGTTTTTTAATAATCGGTATAATTATCCCTGTTTTAATATTAGCAGGTGGATTTGCAGGTTCACAGTTTCATGAAAATCTAGCCATTGTAAATCCTAAAGTTCAGCTGGCAAATGAATTGTTGCATAATACGAATTATGGTGAAACAGAAAAAGAAGCTTTTGAGATTGAAGCATTCAAATCCGCAGGACAATCAAAAGAAGAATTATATCTGGAAGCAGCAGCTATCATAAATCAGTTTTATTATGGAGGATGGGTTTTAGGAGGATTCATCGGACTGGTATTTGGATTAACCTTACTGAGCTTATCAGTATTTAAATATAAGGAAGATTATACTCCCAATAAATCAAATTGTTTGAGTTGTGCACGTTGCGTTGATTATTGTCCCATAATACCGGAAAGTAATTTATAATAATTAATTGATAATGATTATTGAAGAAAGAACTGATAAAAAACCTTTGCGACTCTGCGACTCTGCGGTAGAAATAAATTTAACCGCTAAGGCACAAAGACGCAAAGAATTAAATGCAATGTTTAAAAATTAGTAATTAAAATTTGATTTAAATTATCATATAACATGAAAAATAACAGAAGATTTTTAAAAGTGAATTTAAAACTATGGAATGCTGTAGCAATTATAGCCGCTGTCTTTTCATTTATCATTTGCTTTTTAATTATTGCTAATTATTTTCAAATTAACCGTCTTGATCCGGTAAATACAAAGATTATAAATACCTTGGTTGAAAGGCTTAGTCAAAACCCAAATGATGAAGCCCTAAAAGAAGAGATCCGTGAACTCGATCTTTTAGCACGTAAGGCATATTTTACAAATCAATGGCAAATCAGAACAGGGGGATATTTATTACTAATAGCTGTGATTATATTGGTTATCTCTGTTCAGTTAAGTAATTCAGCTAAAAAGATTGAACCTGTAATAGGTGAAAAAGACGACAATAATTTATTTCTACAAAAGACAGCAAGAAAATGGGTAACAATCGGAGGAATAGGATTGGTGATAATCACAATTTTCTTTGCTTTTATTACACATGCAAAATTAGGGGAGACATTTACAGAAGCAGCAACAGCCGAGAATACTTTAATTGAAGAATCGGATAACGAAGAAACAAGTTCAGTTCTTGCTAGTTCAGAAACTATGGAAGAATCAGTTACATCTGAATCGGAAAAAATGATTGATGAAGAAAGTATTCAAGAAACATCCGAAGTTGTAAAAACTGAAAAAAAGACAGAGCCAATTAAACCAACTACAGCAGATTATCCTACTACCGAAATGAAAGCAAACTTTCCTTCATTCAGAGGTCCCGGAGGAAATGGAATTGCCTATCAAAAAAATATTCCTGTAAGCTGGAATGGAAACACAGGAGAAAACATATTATGGAAAACAACAATTCCTTTACCAGGATACAATTCTCCTGTTGTTTGGGGAAACAAAGTGTTTTTATCAGGTGCAACAGCAGTAAAAAAAGAAGTTTATTGCTTTGATCGTAATTCAGGTAACCTAATTTGGACTGCTGTTGTTGATAATATCCCCGGGTCACCTGCTACTGCTCCTGCTGTTACAAACGATACGGGTCATTCAGCTCCTACTGTTACAACGGATGGGAAAAAAGTTTTTGCGATTTTCTCAACGGGTGATGTGGTTGCCCTTGATATGAATGGGAAAAAAAACTGGGCAAAAAACATTGGTGTTCCACAAAATCATTATGGTTATTCATCATCATTATACATTTTTGAAGATAAATTAATTATTCAGTACGATCATAGAACAGCATCGAAAGTAATGGCACTTTCGGTTAATTCCGGAGATATTGTTTGGAGTACAGAACGGAAAGGGAAAATATCCTGGGCATCGCCTGTAATTGTTAAAACTACAAACGGAATTGAAATTCTACTGGTTACTGACCCTTTTGTTGCATCATACGATCCCAATACGGGTAAAGAAAACTGGAGAATCGATTGTTTATATGGTGAAGTAGGACCATCTGTAGCTTATGCAGATGGTGTAGTTTATGCAACCAACGAATATGCCAGTTTAGTGGCTATTAAAATTGGGGATCAACCTACAAAATTATGGGAGAAATTTGATTATTTGTCAGATGTACCCAGCCCGGTTGCGACAGATAAATATCTTTTCCTTGCAACAAGTTATGGTGTTGTAGTTTGTCACGATGCCAAAACCGGTGATCTATTATGGGAAAAAGAATTTGGAGGAGGATTTTATTCATCACCAATATTGGTTGAGAATAAAATATATTTAATCGATAAAGAAGGAATCACACATGTTTTCAAGGCAGATAAAGAATATATCTCATTGGGTGACCCAGTCCTTGGTGAAAGTGTGGTAAGTACACCGGCTTTTATGGATGGAAGAGTTTACATTAGGACTGATAAAAATTTATATTGTATTGGGAAATAGTCTTAACCGCAAAGACGCTAAGTCGCAAAGAAATTATTAATTACTATTTTAAAAACTCTACATCTCTGCTGTAAAATAAAAAAAATGAATAAAGAACAATATAACAACCTGTCTAAAGAAATAATTGATGCTTCAATCAGAGTGCATAAAGAAATGGGGCCGGGTTTGTTGGAATCAATTTACGAGCTTTGCTTAACCAAAGAATTGAATCTAAGAAAAATAAAAACAGAACAACAGGTTTTTCTGCCCTTAAATTATAGAGGGTATGAATTGAATAAAGATTTTAGAATTGATTTATTAGTAGAAAATGAGATTATTATAGAAGTTAAAGCAGTTGAGGTTCTTTTACCTGTTCACGAGGCACAAATAATTTCGTATTTAAAACTGGCAGATAAAAGACTGGGATTTTTAATCAATTTTAATGTTCCCTTACTTAAAAATGGATTTAGAAGATTTGTAAACGAATTTATTGACTCAGCGTCTTAGCGTCTCTGCGGTAATAGAAAAGACAATTATTAAACCGCAAAGTCGCAAAGTCGCAAAGAAAAGACAGAAATGAATCAGGAAATAATTGAAATAGTCGATCAAATTATACAAGAAAAAGGGAAATCAGTAGATTTGGTTATCCCAATTCTTCAGGCAATTCAGGATAAATTTAATTATTTACCTGAAGAAGCACTTGAAAGAGTTTGTGAAACAACAGATATTACTCCATCCAGAATATATGGAGTATCAACATTTTACTCCCAATTTAGACATAAACCCGTTGGAGAACATATCATTAAAGTCTGTGTTGGAACTGCTTGTCATGTTAAAGGAGCTATGCTTGTTTACGATGCTTTTAAAAGAGAACTGGAAATTGAAGGCAATGAAGATACCGATGTAAATAAATTATTCACCGTTGAGAAAATAGCCTGTCTTGGCTGTTGTACTTTGGCTCCAGTTGTTCAAATTGATGATACAACTTACGGACATGTTACAACAGAAAAAATTTCAGAAATCATTGAGGATTTTCTAGAAAATAAAGATAATCCAAAATCAAAACAATCCTCTACACTAGCTGTTGATGTGGAATCCCAGGGAGAAATCCGCATTGGATTAGGTTCTTGTTGTGTTGCCAGTGGTAGTTCTGATGTAAAAAACGAACTGGAAAATACATTAACCAAAAATCACATCCATGTAAACGTAAAACAAGTAGGTTGTGTTGGCGTATGCAATCAGGTACCTATGCTCGAAATACATAAACCTAATGAAACACCCTCATATTACACAAAAATAAATTCCGACGAAGTCAGAAGTATTGTTTTAAAACACTTTCAGCCACTAAATCCTTTCGATAAATTCAAAAGCAGATTTAATAATTTCATTGAAGGTTTTGTGTATGAAAACATTCCAAACTTTGCAAAAAAATATGCTAAAGATGAAGTTAATACGCCAATATCTGATTTTCTGGAAGGACAAATTAATATTGCTACAGAATATAGAGGTGAAATTAAACCTTCTGATATAGAAGAATATAAACGATTAGGGGGATTTCAAGCTTTAAAAAAATGCTTAAATCAGATGACACCGCAAAATGTGATCGATGAAATTAAAGAAAGCGGATTAAAAGGACGCGGTGGCGGTGGATTTCTGTCAGGTAATAAATGGCAGATGGTTAAAGATAATCAATCCGATGTTAAATATATTATTTGTAACGGAGACGAAGGCGATCCCGGAGCATTCATGGATAGAATGTTACTGGAATCCTATCCTTTCAGAATTATCGAAGGATTAATAATTGCTGGTTATGCTGTTGGAGCATCAGAAGGAATTCTATATATACGAGCAGAATATCCCCTGGCTGTTACCAGAATAAAGGAAGGAATTGAAATTTGTGAACG
>DMBU01000062.1 GCA_003446015.1 Bacteroidales bacterium
GTAGTTTTGAATATACGGTAACAGACAATGATGGAGACAGTGATGATGCACGGGTTACCATAACAGTATTAGAAGATGGAGAAACAAATCATGTTCCAGTAGCCATAGATGATGCTGCAGAGACCGAGATGAATACAGCAGTAGAAATTGATATTTTAGCTAACGACAGTGAATTAGAAGATGGCTTTGGATCAATAACAATCCATATAGCAGCAAAACATGGCGATGTAACAATCAATCCAACACATACGATTACTTACACACCATGGAATATGTTTGTCGGTTCAGATAGTTTAGAATATACTGTATCTGATTCACATGGCGATCATGCGACAGCAAAGGTACGAATCACAGTTATTGAAGATATCGATTATACACCGGTAGCTAATGATGATGCAAGAGGTACAAGTATAAATACTGAGGTCAGCGTGGATGTGTTAACCAATGATACAGGTTTAGAGGACGGTGGATTAATCTTAACAATTAAAAATAATCCATTAAATGGAACATTTAATGTAAATATTGATAATACAATTACATATACACCAAACAACAATTATCTTGGAACTGATGTTTTTGAGTACCAGGTTTGTGATGCGGATGGTGACTGTTCCGCAGCAACTGTTACAATAACAGTGCGTAAAGAAAATTCTGTCCCGATTGCGCTTAATGACAAAGTAATTACTGGTTTAAATACTGATATCATAATTAATGTGCTTGGAAATGATTCAGGTCTGGATGATGGAGGTATTATTGTTTCTGTTGAAAATGATGCAGTAAATGGCTCATTAATTGTAAACGCTGATAATACCATAACTTATTCTCCAGATAATGGATTTGAAGGTACTGAAATATTTAGTTATAGAGTTACAGATGCCGATGGAGATTTTGATATAGCTAATGTAGAAGTTATTGTTATGTCAGGTCCTTTGCCAGGAATATCAATTTCAGCTATAAGTGGTAATACCGATGAGACTGGAACAGAAGCAACTTTTGCTATTGTCCTAAATACTCAGCCAACCGAAGATGTAAATATTGATCTTAATTCTGATGATATAACTGAAGGTATTGTTTCGGAATCAAGGTTGACATTTACAGCTTCGAATTGGAATACAGAACAATCTGTTACTGTAACCGGACAAAATGATGATGTGGATGATGATGATATCAGCTACATAATCAGAATTGATAATGCAGTTAGTGCAGATCCGATATACAATGAATTAACTATTAGCAATATAAGCATAATAAATATTGATGACGATACAGCTGGAATAACTGTGAAAACAGACTCCCTGGAAACTACTGAAGAAGGTGGATCAATTAGATTTAAAATCGTTCTAAATTCGGAACCTTTAGAGGATGTTTCTCTTGAGTTAGCTTCAGATGATTTATCAGAAGGAATGCTTGAAATCATTGATGTTTTATTTACATCTTCAAACTGGACTGATACTGTTTATGTTATGGTTATCGGACAAGATGATGATGAAATAGATGGAGATATAACCTATTCTGTTACAATTTCTCCTGCTGTTAGTCTGGATCCTAAATACGAAAATCTTAATGCCGGAAATATATCACTTGTTAATACAGATAATGATAGCAGGGAGTTAACTATTCCTGAAGCATTCTCTCCTGGTGATGATGGCTTTAATGACTATTTTGAAATAGTCAATTTGGAGCACTATGAAAAAGCTGGTATCAGGATTTATAATCGCTGGGGAAGTTTGGTTTATTCTAATGATAATTATCAAAACGACTGGGATGGAAAATCCAATATTGGAAGTGGTCTGGGTGCAGAGTTGCCAATGGGTACTTACTTTTATATCCTTGAAATTAAAGGTGAAAGTAAAAAGATTAATGGATCAGTATTTATTAAACGATAGGGGGGCTTGAAGATGAAAAACATGAAACAAATGAAAATAAAATCCTTTTTAAGTCTTATTGTATTTTTTACATTGCTAAGTACAATTAAAGCTCAACAAGAACCTATGTTTACACAATATATATTCGATCCGATTTCTTTTAATGCCGGATATGTTGGAACAACAAGCATGTTAAATGTAAATACCTTAACACGATTGCAGTGGGTTGGGCTTGAAGGATCTCCAAAAACATTTAGTTTATCAGCTCATGCACCTATTGAAGGACGCAAGATTGGCCTGGGTATTACTTTACTTACCGATAAAATTGGTCCTGTAAATAATACGTTTTTTACTGTTAATTATGCTTATCGTTTAAGAGTGACCGACCAGTTGACTTTATCTATGGGTATAAAGGGTGGTATTAGCAGTTATAAGGTAGGTTTAACGGATTTAAGTATAATTGATCAGGAAGACCCTCAGTTTGAAAATAACGAGAAGAAAATAAGCCCAAATCTGGGTTTTGGATTTTATTTATATGAAGATCGATACTTTGTTGGATTTTCAGTACCTAAATTAATTCAAACTTCGGTCGATGATGAGTATGCCACTGAAAAATACCAATTAAAAAGACACTATTATATTGTTGGAGGCTATAATTGGAAAATTAATAACGAGTGGAACTTAAAACCAAGTTTGTTAACAAAAATTGTTGGTGGATCGCCAGTTTCTAACGATATTACCATTCAGGCTTTATACAATAAACTAGTTGGAGGAGGAATAATATATCGGGTGGGAGATGCATTAGGCTTTTTTGCTTTCGGGAAAGTTTATAAAGAACTTAATGTTGGTTATGGTTATGAATACTCATTAAATGGACTTTCTGGAGTTAATAGCGGAACTCACGAAATTAGATTAACTTACGATTTTAACGTTATTAGTGGACCCAGAAAAATGAAGATATTTAGATTTTAATATTTGTGAATCAAAAATATACAAGGTTGTTTATGTAAGTTTGGAGTACTTTTTTTCCATTCCTTAATCGTCTTTGTTTTAATATACTCTGATTCCAGGCTTATATTTGCAGCGATGCAAAGTTTTGTCTCAAGTGAGCAATTGGTTAAAAGATCTTCAATTAAATGTTGATTACGATATGGAGTTTCAATAAATAACTGGGTTTGATTTTCAGCTTGTGATCTTCTTTCGAGTTCTTTAATTCTTTTTATTCGTTCTGGTTTTTGTATAGGAAGATAACCTACAAAGGCAAAACTTTGTCCGTTTAAACCCGATGCCATAACGGAAAGCAGGATAGAAGATGGACCAACTAAAGGAACAACAGGAATATTTTTTTGATGCGCAATAGCAACAATATCTGCCCCCGGATCAGCAACTCCGGGAGTTCCAGCTTCGGAGATGATTCCTATATTTTGATTATTAAAAATCGGATTTAAATATGAATCGTATTCTTCTGGAGAAGAGTGTTTATTTAATTCATAAAATGTTAAATCATCAATTTTAGTTTTAATTCCCGCTTTAATCAAATAGCGACGTGCAGTTTTAATATTTTCTACAATGTAATGATTCGTTTGATTTATTATATCAACAACATACGATGGGATTACATTTTCAACTGGGCTATCACCAAGTGTTGTAGGAATTAGGTATAGTTTTGCACTCATTTATACGTCGATTTTATAGAAGGATTTATTAATAATCTCATAACACAAAGATATACTTTATTTTTTTTGACTCTTTCAGGTTTTTCAAACTCTGAAAGGTCATGTGTAACCTGAACTCTGACAGAGTCTTTAGACCTGTCAGAGTTTTAAATTAAATTGTATCTATTAGTAATTCATTTAGCTGGCTTAATTCATGCTGTTGTTTATGAAAAAATACAAAGTTATTTATATCATCAAACCATTCACGAACTTCTTTTCTATTTAATTTTGTCTTTTTTGTGGACAAGATCGCTGAATAACTGCTCCAACGATAGTCACTTATGGTTTCTGTAAAACCATGGTGAACAGGATTGTGGTGTATATAATAAACCAGGTATTTCAGATAATTTTCGTTTGTAATTGGCTTTCTATGAAACGGCTTTTCAAACAAGCTGCCATGGCGATTATATAAATCATTGAAATATTTTGCATAAGCACTGAATAAATGTGAGAAGTGTTTTGTTGGATTTGGCTTTTTGACTCTTTCAGGTTTTTCAAACTCTGAAAGGTCATGTGTAACCTGAAACCTGACAGAGTCTTTGGACCTGTCAGAGTTTAAAGGTTTATAATATCCTATTTTTTCTTCTTCTTTTATCCTGATAAGAAAATGAAAATGATTTGGCATTAAACACCATGCATAGGTATTGGCTACGGTATCTATGTATTTTCCATATAAGTCTAAGAAATATTTATAATTGAAAGAATCCTTAAATAAATTACAACTGTTTATACCGCGGTTAAAAATATGGTAATATTTGCCATATTCGATAGGAACTGTTTTTGTCATACGATCGTATTTTTTGTTAAGTAGTTGTATCGAAATCTATTGAATACCAAATTCCTTTTAAGCATAAGTTTTCCAATTCTTCTGTTATTTATTGATTTTACTACAATATTTCCTCCATGTGTAAATATCATTTGCTGTGACAGGAATAAACCTATTTCATGCAATATTTAGTAGAATTTAGTTTAGGTCTTCTAAACAAACCGAAATATCATTAAAATCCTTGTCTGAGCCTTCAAGGTACAGTACATTATCTTTTTTTATAAATCCATACATTTCGGCAAATTCAGTGTTTTCAATAAACTGTTCTTTTTTAGTATTGTACAATTTATAGATCGTTTCTACTCTTGAGTTTTCAATGTCAGAAGGCATTAAAATAAAAATAATCCATTTTGCATCCGGACTTATATCTATTACCTGATAAATATGATCTGATTCATAAAACAGCGTGTCAGTCTTGTTTGCTGATAGTTTAATTAAACCATGCTGATCAATGGTTTCTTCGTAATAGGGGGCCGGAACAAGATTGATATCAGAAATACAGGCATCATTATATTTAGTACCTTTAAAAACATCTTGAATTTTCAATTTTAGTATCACTCTGTCTTCATCAAATAGCTTAGATTTAGATAAACTCTCACTTATATTTGCCCAGCTAATACTTAAATTAATATCCTGAAAACCAAAAACATCTTCCAGGTTTAAAGTTGTTGAAGTTAAGGCTTCACTAATAAAAAATCCGTTATGCGATTCGGTTAGATAGCCCGAAGGTTGGTAGCATGCAAATACTTCCAAAACAGCAGTTTTAGGCCTGTTGTTGGCATAGAAAAGATTTTCATTTTTCTGGAATCCATTTCTGATTCGAAGTGTAGCCGTGTTTATTGGCACTGTCATCAAGATATATTCACCTGATCCATCACTTTCCGATCCTTCAGCCCAACAGGTTGAAATATCATTATCGCCCAAATTCCTTGATCCATACTTCCCGTAATCGGAATATCCAGCCATGTCGAAATCTTCAGGATAATCATTAAAAGCTAGTTCTGAAGATGAACCCCAAAATATTTCATTATTTAAAGCCAAAAAGATAGTGTCTGAAACTTCAAGTTGAGCCTGAGTACTATTAGAAAAAATTAATAGAACAAAAAAGGCAATTGTTAATTTTATCATCTTAATAAATTAATTGCGTAAAACATAAATTTGATCTAATTAATTCTGAATTTTAGGATTAATTATTTTTATTAGCCATACTTAAAATCTAATTCATAAATGTTATATTGATCGGAAACAAGGATAAAAAAAATTGAAATAGTTATCTTTTTTTCACACCTCACTTATATTTGGTTTGTAACCAAAGTTATGAATTTTAGCCACTAAATTCAACTTGATTCCGGATTTACAGATTAAAACATTAAAGCCGATAATTTGTATGTTAAATGAGCTTGCATTGAATTATTTTATTTCGATCTAAGCGTATATCTTTGTGGTACAAAATTTATATGATGAGTCAACTATTAAATTTTATATTAAAGCTTATACTTAACCGAAATTTTATTCTTGTTTTTGCAGTAATTATGGGAATGATCTTTGGGGATTTTGCTACTTATATTAAAGAATATACCATTTACATTCTTGCAATTACTATGGTTTTTTCTACAACAGGTATCGATTCAAAGGCTTTACTCCCAATTAAAAAGTTGTTTAAACCTATGTTTGTAGGTACCTTATTAAATTATTTTGTTTTCGGTGCAATTGTTTTAGTTCTGGCCTGGTTCTTAATGCCTACCAACGAATTATTTTTAGGTTTTGTTGTAATTGTTGCTGCTCCACCGGGAGTTGCTGTCATTCCTTTTTCGGGAATTCTTAAGGGAGATATTGAATATTCAATCTTAGGAGTGTTTGGGGCCTTTTTAGCCTCTATCGTAATTGCCCCGGTATTGGTCCGTGTTTTTGCCAACGGGGCAAGTATAAGTGCGTGGGCACTCTTTATGCTGATGATTAAGTTAGTACTTATTCCTTTAATTGTATCCCGATTTTTATTGTATAAACCCATTTTTAAATATGTTGCCATAGTTAGAGGTAAAATAGTAGATTGGGGTTTTGCACTTATTATATTTACTGCCGTTGGAATAAATCGGGAGGTTTTTTTTTCTGATCCAAAAATATTGGTGTTATCCTCCATTGTATTATTATCAGGAACATTTGGTTTAGGAGCTATTTTTGAATTTTTTTCAAAGAAAGCAGGGATAAAATACGAACGAAATATCACTCAGGTACTTTTGCTTACAATTAAAAGTTCAGGTTTTTCAGTTGTAACTGCCATGACATTATTTGGAAAGGAAGCTGCTATTCCATCTGCCATATTAGCTGTAATAGTTTTGCTATATTTGTTATATCTTTCTATTCGATTGGAATTTAAAACTAAATAAGTTTTGAAAGTAAAAATATTAGGTACAGGAACATCACAAGGAGTGCCCGTTATAGCATGCAATTGCAAAGTCTGTCAGTCAACTGATCCAAATGATAAGCGTTTAAGAACGGCAGTGTTAATCGAGGCCGATGGAGTAAATATAGTTATAGATGCTGGTCCTGATTTTAGGCAGCAAATGCTCCGCGAGAAAGTAACAGATGTTGATGCTATTCTGATTACTCATGAGCATCGTGATCATATTGCAGGCTTAGATGATGTTCGGGCTTTTAACTTCATGAATCAAAAACCGATTGATATCTTTGCTGAGAAAAGAGTTCAAAAAGTTATTAAATCTGAGTTTTTTTATTCTTTCGAGGAAAAAAAATATCCAGGTGTACCACAGATAAATTTAAATGAACTTACCGAAGAACCTTTTTCAATAAAAGGAGTTGAAATAATTCCAATAAGGGCTTTTCACTATAAACTGCCGGTATTTGGATTTCGTATTGGTGATTTTTCTTATATTACTGATGCCAATTATATTAGTGAGGAAGAAAAGAAAAAACTTCATGGCACCAAATATTTTGTAATAAATGCTCTTCGAAAACAAAAGCATATTTCACACTTCTCATTAGCAGAATCATTAGACCTTATTAAAGAATTAAGCCCCAAAAGAGCATATATAACTCACATTAGTCATCAAATGGGATTACATCATGATATTAATGAAGAACTACCCCGCGGAATATCATTAGCATATGATGGATTGCATTTCGCGATATAAAATAAATCAAAGTTTTTTATTAACTTTTATTAAAAAAATGTACTTTGCTCTTTGTTAAATTTAAATTATAAAATACAACATTATGGAATCAAACAGAAATTTAGGCAGAGGAATTATTGGAATAGTTCTTATCCTTATTGGAATAGCATTTATCGGAAGAATATTTGATTTTTTCCCACAACACATGATGCATCATATTTTTTCATGGCAAATGATATTGATCGTAATTGGAATTGTATTTATTGCAACTCGTGATAACAAAACTACAGGTTGGATTTTATTGGCTGTTGGTTTAGTCTTTCTGGTTCCTGATTTTGTTCATATTCCATATCCGGTAAGAAGGTTATTCTGGCCTTCGCTTTTAATCATTTTTGGTTTATTAATTATTCTTAGATCTACCGGAGTAAGGTTTCATCAGGACAAAACAAATAGTGCCGATTACATTGATGATATTGCAATTTTTGGAGGAGGAGACAGGGTAGTTACTTCTGTTAACTTCAAAGGAGGTAAAATAACCGCTGTGTTTGGAGGTTCTAAAATAGACCTTACAAAAGCAAGTTTAGCACCGGGCCAGAATGTTATTGATGTGTTTTGTATGTTTGGGGGTTCAACCTTGATTATTCCTGAAAACTGGAATGTTAAAGTTGATGTTGTAGCTATTTTAGGAGGATTTTCAGATAAACGTTATGTGCGACCTGATACTGCAATGGATATTGGCAAGGAAATTATTATTCGTGGTTTTGTAATGTTCGGTGGGGGCGAAATTAAGAACTAAGAAGTTTTTCCCAAAAAAGAAAAAGAGGCTGAAATTTTTCAGCCTCTTTTCTTTATTCATTGTTTTTAATGTTATAAGCCAATAATGTATTTCCATGCCGAACATACAAAACTCCATTTTTAATTGCCGGATGTGCAAAATGTTCGTTTGTTCCTTTTTCAATTCTAAACGAACTTATTAGCTCTAATTTAGGTTCGGGTTTTATTAAATTCATAAAACCTCCTTGCTCGGCATAATAATAGATCATGCTATCGGCAAAAATAGTTACACCCCTTTTTACATCAAGTGAATCAATAAATTCTCCTGAGTTTGCATCAACAGCTCTTAATTGAAGCTTTTGTTGTCCTGAACCATATAGCTTATTAGCTACAGTAATTACTCCTCCTTGTATATTATTAATAGCATTATTTCTCCATATTTCAGTAATCTCACTTCCATCTTCTGAAAGTTTTAATTTAACAGTTCCATTACCATAACTTGTAGCATATATATAACCATCTACATAAAGAGGAGTATTTCCTTTTATGTCAGCGATAGAATCTTCAAGTGCCCATAATAATTCGCCTGTTTCAGAATCTAAACCAAATAAATGGAATTCAGAGAATGTAACAAGTACGTTTCTGGTAGGTAAATTAATAAGTAGGGGTGAACAGAAAGCTGGTTTTTCTTCTTTTGCTTTACTTGTCCAAATTTCTTCACCAGAAAATCTATTTAGAGCCACTACATTTTTTTCTTTGTTTCCCGGGGCAAAATATACTTTTTCGCCTTCTACTAACAATGATTGTGCAAAGCCAAATCTGGTATTTACACCAGCAAAGTCTTTTATCATATTCGTTGACCATACTTTACTTCCATCGGAAACATTGAAACACACAATTTCTCCCATTGGTGAACACACATACACTAAATCATCAATCACGGTTGGTGTTGATCGTGATCCTGGAAAATTTACAACCCACGAACTGTCATATTCTGATTTCCACAACAAGTTTCCTTTTAAATCAAAAGCAAATAAATGACTTAGACTATCTAATTCACTATTTACAAATATTTTATCATTGGTTATTGTTGGAGCACCATAACCATTGCCAATTCCTTCATAATCCCATAATAATTCCGGACCACTTTCTGGCCATTCTTTTAATAAATTGGTCTCGTGATATATACCATCACGATTTTCGCCGCGCCATTGATTGATCTCTGATTTCTTAGTACAAGAATGGATTAAAAGTACAGTTAGTAAAAGGATTGCAAAATTTCTCATTGTTTATTTTAGTTAAGTTTTTTATAAGATAAGTTCAAGGCTTAAAAGTTTAATCAAAATTTTAAAATTTATTCTTTACGCAAGGATTTAATAAGGTTCGATTGAATTGCATTTCTTGCAGGAAAATAAATCCATATCATTCCGCTTAGTAAAACAATCGTAACTAAAACCAAAACAAAATAGCCTGGAATGCTATAGGAAGGAGAAACTAAGGAAGGTAATATTCCTATGATTGCAGAACATATTCCAATTCCTGTTCCAAGAAGTAACAGAAAAATATTTTCGATAAATATCAGTTCAAACACTTTCTTTCTTGAAAAGCCAATGGAAAGGAGTAATGCAATCTCACTTTTTCTTTCCAGAATATTTCGCATTAATACAATTCCTAATCCAAGGGTTCCGATTATTATTCCTAAGCCACCCAAAAACATAAATACAGTAAGATAAGTATTGGTAACGGAATAGAACTGGGATAAACGCTCAGAAGTTTTAGTAAGTTCTATTCCATAATTTCTAAAGTCGGAATTCAATTGTTCTTCAATGTAGGATGTCGATTCTGCAGGACCATCAATTAACATCGATTTTGAACCACTGGTTGAAGGGAAATGTTCTGTAAAGTTCTTCTCGGCAATGATGATATTCCCCTGAAAAATGGAAGCATTTAGTCCCCCAATGAGCACAACATAAAGTTTTTCGCCTTTCTCATTTAAATAAACTAAAGTATCGCCAACTTCTTTTATTAATCCCCAGGTAATTACTGTTTGATCGGCATATGCTGGAATAATGTTATTCCCATACGATTTATTTAATTCTAACCAGGCTTCTTCTTTCTGAATATTATTTTCAAGTTTAGCAAATGAAAAAGCATTTCGTTGTTGAACTTCTTCAGGATTAATTCCAAGTATTTGAGGATTCTGTACCTGGTTCAGGTTTAAGCAGCTTGCATCATCACCATCTAACTGATGCATCTGAACAAATTTAACATTGGCTAGATCTGGTTCTGAGTCTAATCCAAATTTATTTTTTCCCTCATCAGAATTTAAATCATATAATATGGGTAAGGTTGTTTCTGCCCACAACAAAAATCCACCCGTACCAGATTGTCTTACATTCTCTGTTCCATAAAATGTTTTTCGATTAGCTCCTGTAATAATTATAGTAAAAGTTCCTAAAGCTAGCAAGGCAATAATAGCTATACTTCTGGCTTTGTTCTTTATGGCATTTTTAAATGCAAGTTGTATAAATGAAAGCGAAGTAAAGCTTGCCTTTTGAGCTAAGTTGTTTAAGTACAAATACATGAATGCAATACAAGCAAATAAAAATAATCCACCTGCTGATAATACTAAGCTTGCATTTTGATCAAGAGAGCTTGAAAATGAGTAAACGACTAGTGTAAAGACGACTATAAATGAAAGAATAGTAATAATTTTTAAGCCAAGTGCTCTTTGCTTTTTTATCTTCTGCGATTGTAAAGAGCTTTCTCTAATTAATCCAATTATGGGTTGTCTTAATTTTCTTCTTGTAACAATATATATTGCCAGTAATGAAATAATAATTCCAAATAATGCTCCAACAATTAAAGTTTCAGGTTTTATGTGAACAATCAGCATGTTTGTTCTTACAATGCTTTGCCATATCGTATTTAGCGCATACATTATTCCATAATTGTAGATTATTCCGGCAAATGTGCCTGCTAATCCTCCAAAAACAACAGCAATCAAATTTTCCGAAAAGCGAATTTTAATAATCTGCTTTTTGTTATATCCTAATCCTGACAATATTCCGGTTTCTTCGGTGCGCGATTCAGTATTTAGTGAATGTATAAGTACTGTAAGTAAAATGCCTGCAACAATCACAAAGAAACTCATACTTAGAAATAACTCACCAAAATCTACACCACTCGATGCAGCTTTGATTCCTTCATCACGAGCAGGTTTAAAAGTTAGATTTAAATCATTAGGATTTAATTGAGAAAGTAAATCTTTTTTTAAGTTTTCTAAGCTCGTTTGATCTTTATTTATTCGAATTGATGTGTAATTTCCATATTTATTCCCCCAAAGTTTTAAACCAGTTTGAATCGATATAAATGCTTTTGGAGTTCCTTTGTAATCATCCCAGTATTTTTCATCTTTATCACGTATTTTGGATAAATCAATGGGTATTCCAGTTTCCCAGTCGCTGCAACTTCCTGCATCAGCCAGGCCCGGGAATAATGGCATTAATGATTCATTTGATATTTCTCCCTGAGTTGGAATAATATCTTTTACAACAAATTTGCTTGTATTTTCATTCAGTTTTCGGAGAGCTCCTATTACATAATAATCCAGTTCAATCGTATCTTTTATCGATATATTAAGATCTGAGGCTAACCACTGATTGATAATGATTTCATCTTTGTCAATTTCATGAATTGGTAAGGCTGAAACAAATGAGTAGGGTGTTTCATGATTATTTGAACGAATCGAATTAACAAGGTAAGTTAATATGGTTTCGGTTGGAGTGTTAAGATTTGTGCTAGCTTTCGAAATCGGATTATCAATAAATATTCGATCGGATAATATTTCATATTTGTTTAAATCGTTCAATTCACGAATTACAACATTAGCATCTTTTAATTGCCACACTTGCTGCATTGTTTTGTGAAGATCATTGCTGCTTAAACTTTGACTGTGGTTGTTTGAAACAACAATAATATTTGCAAGGCCATGCAATTCAAGCTTTTTAGAAACAAATTCACGCGAAATAAAAATATTGAAAGGTGCAGACTGAATATTCTTTAACCCAAATCGACCAAGATTCTCATCATTAGCAATGGCTTTTATTTTTACTCTAAAAGAAATGGACGGGTCAGTTTCTTTGGTAAAAGGAGCATTTAAAGGAATTACATTTACATTTTCAACACGTAAAAGTATTTCATCACCGATTTTTAGTTTGAGTTTTTGGGCAATATTTTCACTTATAATTATTTCATCATCGTTCAATGCAGGCATTGTAATATTTGATAGTTCCCAAAAACTTTGATCAATACCGTAAATCTGTGTTTTATTTATTCTGAGATTTGATTCCGGATTAATTGCAATACCGTTGAGGCTTAACAGGGGCGATGCTGCAATATCTAATTCGTCTGATAAATCATTTGCAAGTTGTGCCCGTACAAAGCGATCACCAGTTTGCATGGCAAATTGTACGTTTCCTAGTCGGGCATCAACAATTTGTTTAAGGCTGAATTTAATTGAATCACCAACAATCAGGGCACCTGTTAATACGGCTGTACTTATTAATGTTCCAGCAAAAACAGCTAAATGTTGTTTCCTGAAAAACCAAAAACTTTTTAAAACATATTGTAAAAATAACATTTGTATTTTATCTTTTTAACTTAGCGTCTCTGCGTCCCAGTCTGCCGACAGGCAGGTTTGCGGTGAAAATAATAACCGCAGAGTCGCAAAGTCGCAAAGAATATTTTTTATTTTATATCGAATCTTTCAATCTTACCATGATCAAGTTTATAAATTGCATCCATTCTTTTAGCTAACTCAATCGAATGTGTAACCAGAACCATTGCCACGTTTTGTTCTTTATTTATTTTAGTTAAAAGTTCTCCTAGTTGCTCAGCCGAATCCTGATCGAGAGAACCAGTTGGCTCGTCGGCCAAAATTAAATCAGGTTCGTTTATTAAAGCTCTTACTACAGCTGCTCTTTGGCATTCTCCACCAGAAAGTTGTCCCGGTCTTTGATTTATTTTATCAGCCATTCCAACACTCTCAAGTAGATTCATGGCTCTTTCCATGGAAGTTTTTTTAAGATTCTTATCAGTTAAAGGAATTGTAGGAACAAGAACATTTTCAATGAGAGTAAGTTGAGGTAACAAATGATGTAATTGAAAAATGAAACCTATGTTTTTGTTTCTTATTTCGGCCAATTGATTTTCAGTAAATTGCTGGATATCCTTACCTTTTATTTTAAGAATACCAGAACTTGGTAAATCCAATGTCCCCAGAATATTGAGCAAAGTACTTTTTCCTGATCCTGAAGGTCCAACAATAGCTAAAGAATCACCGGCTTTAATGCTTAATGAGATCTCGTTTAAAACGTCTCTTCTTACAAGGCCATTGTTTTCGTAATATTTACTTATTTTCTCTAATTCAACTATCATATTATTCATTATTTGCAATTACTTTCTCGTAAATTTTGAGCATTTGTTTAGTTGTAATATCAGTATTAAACTTATTAACTACAGCATTTCTTCCATTAACACTGAACTCATTCAATTTTGCTTTATTACTAAGAACTTCAGCAAGTTTTGATGCTAAAGCAGATGGTGTATTGGGTTCGTAAGTCGCACCCCCTTGTGTTTCTTTCACAATCTCAGGGAAAGCTGCTAAAGCAGGTTGAACAATAGGTACACCAGATGCAAGTGATTCCAGTTGATACATTCCAAATGCTTCTCCTTTTAATACAGGAACTGATAAAACGCTTAGTTGATTAAAGAAAATACTTAGACTTTCTGTTCTAAAATCATCGATAAACTCAATGTCATTTTCAAATCCTTTTTGCTTTAGCTTACGCATTTGCTTTTTTAAGAATTTATCATCATCGCTGGTTTTTCCACCCGTAACTTTTAATAAAACATTTTTAAATTCAGGTTTCTGCTTTAATTCGATAAAAGCATCAATAAGTATTTCGAAACCATTCGATTTATTTCTTCGTGATAAAAATCCTATCGTTTGAGGGTTTTCAACAGGGTTAGCAAATTTATACGATTCAGGATCAACTCCAATAGGCACAATGTGAAGCTTTTCATCAGTGATACACATGTTCTTTTGCATTTTGTCTGCAAAGTACTGACTAACTGAAATAAATGCATCAATGTCTTTGGATTTTTCACACATTAATTTCCAAAGTTTTTCTCTGTAATGATCATTCATTACATCAATCCAAACATCTTCGTCCTGCAAAGAGCAAACAACCGGAATTTTTAGTTCTTCGCGAATTTTACCAGCTAAGCCCATAAGTAATGCATTTGATAAATGAACGATATCCGGTTTTTCGTGATGTTTTAAAAAATCGATCAAAAGATCAAGTTCTTCTTTTTGATAACCTTCAGCTCCTTTCAACATTGAAATGGTCATTTCTTCTAATCCTGTAGCTCTTGTTGATTCGGATTTTTTAGAGGCATAATTTAATATTGGTTTTGAATTTAAAAAATCATGTAACCATTGAGGCTTATGACGTCTAAGGAATTTAAACTTTTGCTCCAGGTATATATTTACTGCTCCATAAAATACAGGTATTCCATCTTCAGTAAAATTGTTTACCGAACTAAGGGGTAAATAAAGAGGCAAGGTTATTGCATCATGACCAGTTTTCTTTAAAGATCTTGTAAAAGAGCTATCGCGTAAGCAATTTCCACAATAGAATGTTCCTCCAAATCCGGGTACAATGTTGATAATTTTCATATTTTCGTAATTATTCTCAGCGACTTTGCGACTCTGCGGTGAAACTTTTAACTGCAAACCTACAGGGACACGGAGACGCTAAGATTATTTTGTTCCAAATGCATAAACTCGTCCATCTCCGGCACCAACTACAATCATTCCATTAATTATTGCAGGCGTACTTGAAATGGCACTTCCAATTTCATAAGACCAGATTTTTTCTCCATTGTTTAAATTCAGTATATATAAAAAGCCATCGTCAGAACCGATAATAACTTTATTCCCAGCAATAACAGGCGAACTTTCAACTTTATGAGAGGTTTTATATTTCCATAAAACTTTTCCCGTTACTTTATCAAAACAATAGATGTTTCTGTCCTGTGAACCAATAATTACTCTATTTTCAGAAACTGCAGGAGATCCAAGGAATGGCCCTGCGCCAGCGTGCTGCCATATAATGCTTTCTTTGATCATATCAACTGCATAAAAACCTCCATCATAGTTTCCAAAAAAGGCTAAGTTGTTTTCAAGTGCTGCTGATGAAGCTATGTAAGTACCAATATTTATCTTATCTTTTGATATGCCATCATTAATATCGACCATATGCAAAAAACCATCGCATCCTCCAAATACAGCAATTTTATCATTGGTGGCAGGAGCACCATTGATGTAGTTATCTGCTTCGTACTTCCATACTAATTTACCTGTTTTAGAATCAACACAATGCAGAAAGAAATCATAACTTCCTGCAATTATTCTTTTTTGCTTTTTATCTTTGGAAAAGATCCATCCGGCAGATCCTGAAATTTGTCCTTCGGTTAAATACTTCCATTTTAGTTCGCCTGTTTTAGCATCTAAGGCGAAAAGAGTACCTTCAAGTGAACCTACATAAACTGTTTGATCGAGATATAAGGGTGGAGCTTCAATAGATGTTCCTGCAGGATATTTCCAGTTTAATTCACCTGTTAAGGAAATAGAATAAATATTTCCATCATTCGAACCTATAAAGATATTTTCTTCACATATAACCGGTGAGGATTTAATAATATCTTCTGTTTTGAACGACCAAAGAAGCTTTAAAGATTCAGAAACTTTAAGGTTTGTTTTTCCCTGTAATGACTGATTCCCCCTGAATGATGGCCAACAAGTATATGTCTGTGCATGGCTATTTAAAGCTGTTATTAGTAATGTAATTATTGGTACTAATTTATTAAATTTCATTATTTTATATTTTTAGTGCTCTGCGTCTTTGTGCCTTTGCGGTATTTAATTTTTTTCCACCGCTAAGACGCTAAGGCGCTAAGTCTTAATTATTTAATAGAAAATATTCATTTTTTAGAAAATATATTTATTCTCCTTTTTTAAATGATAAGGCGCCTGTTGGGCAAGCTTCAACACATTTATATGCCGCAACAGTTAATGCTTCATCTAATTTTTTATTGAATGGAATTTCAATTTTCACATTAAAACCTCTGCCAATATACGTTAATCCTGTTAGTTCTTTTTCAGCAGATGCAATATCAATGCACAATCCACAACGAATGCATTTTTCAGATTCATATACCACCTCGTTATGCTGTAAATATTTTTTTAATAGTTTCCTTTCTCCAAACGAATACTTTTTCTGGTTAGCGCCATATTCATCTGCATAAATTCTTAGTTTACAAGTTTTAGGCTTTCGGCAATCGCAACGTAAACATCTCTGTGCTTCTAATACTGCTTCTTCACGACTGAAACCTTCAAGTTTCCCGTTTTGTGGTTCAATTCGATCATCAGGAATTGCTTCTTTTTTATATTCTTCGATTTCAGAGTCTGTAAGTTTTCCAAACCTGGAATTAAACAATCTTTGTGTTTCAATTGGATCGTTTCCGGCAAGAAATGAATTAGCCGAAAATGCAGCTTCTTTTCCTTGTGCCAAAGCTCTAATTGCCAGTTTATGATTCTTTATTGCACTTCCACATGCAAATACGCCATTCATATTTGTTGCAAATGTGCCTTCCTGAGTACTAATTCCTGATTTATTGAATTCCAAATTGAATTCTTTTAAATTCGAATGATCAATATTGCCGGCTGCAATAACAATTGCGTCAAAATCCCTTTTTAATTTGTTTTCAAAATCACCAGGAGTGATCGTTGTGTTTAACTCAAACTTAGCACCAAGTTTATTTATTAATTCAATTTCATCATTCAGCGCTATTGCAGGGAGTTCACTTTCAGAAACTTCAAGTAAGGTTCCTCCTGCTTTAGCATTCTTTTCGTAAATCGTACATTGATGTCCTTCTTTTAAAAGATTAAAAGCACATGCCAGTCCGGCTGGACCAGAGCCAATTATTGCAACTTTTTGATTTGATTTAGCCTTTTTTGTTGGCAGATATACCGATTTACTACTCATGTCTTCAGTAGCTACAAATCTTTTCAATAAACAAATAGAAACCGGATTGTCGATTTGTTTTCGTCGGCAAGCACCTTCGCATGGAGCAGAACAGATAAATCCTAAAATCAAGGGTAAAGCAATGTCTTCTTTAACGACTTGTAAAGCTTCTTCAAATTTGTTTTCAGCAATTAGACGGTTCATTTTTGGAATATCCATAAAAGCAGGACAACTTAAACGACAAGGAGCTTCACAGTCACCAACATGATCACTTAGTAATAATTCCAATGCTTCTCTTCTTGCCTCAATTACTTCCTGATCATCACACGAAATATCCATTCCTTCCTGAACAGGCATAGCACATGATGGGAATAAATTACCTGTTTTATTATCTTTAACAACACAAACCATACACGAAGGATGATTACTGTATCCTTCCAGAAAACACATGGTAGGAATTTTTATTCCAAGTGTTTCTGCTGCTTTTAAAACAGAAGTTTCTTCTTTTACTTGTACAAGCTTATTATTTATTTTTAACTCAATCATTTTTACTTTGTTATAACAGCATTAACAGGGCAAATCTCTAAGCATACATTGCACTTTATACATTTCTCCAGATCAATTTCATGCAATTCATAAGGTTTCGCTTCAATAGCATCGGTTGGGCATCGTTGAGCGCATTTTGTACATCCAATGCAATCATCTGTAATTTCGTACTTGATCATTTCCTTACATTTACCTGTAGGACATGTGCCATTGATATGCGCTATGTATTCCTCTCTGAAATATTGCAAACTCGTTAAAACCGGATTTGGTGCAGTTTTTCCCAAATTACAGATGCTCCCTTTTTGTGTTTTTGCAGCTAAGTTTTCTAATGTTTCGAGATCTTCCATTTTTCCTTTTCCACTTGTAATTTTTTCAAGAATCTCTAACATTCTTGTGGTCCCAATTCTACAAAACGTGCATCTGCCACATGATTGATCCTGAGTAAACGAAAGAAAATACTTTGCAATATCAACCATGCAATCCGTTTCATCCAGAACAATCAATCCGCCAGATCCCATCATTGCACCAATTTGGTTTAATGAAGCGAAATCAATAGGTGTTTCAGACATGGATGCAGGAATACAACCTCCTGAAGGGCCTCCAATCTGAACGGCCTTAAACTTCTTATTATTGGCAATTCCTCCACCAATATTTTCTACGATCTGCTTAATGGTAATACCCATAGGGACTTCAATTAAACCACCACGATTTACTTTCCCTGCCAACGCAAATACTTTTGTTCCTCGGCTATCTTCAGTTCCGATACTGTTAAAAGTTTTTGCTCCATTGCGAATAATCCATGAAACCAAGGAAAATGTTTCAGTATTATTTATAAGTGTAGGTTTTCCCCAAAGTCCTTTTTCGGCTGGGTAGGGGGGGCGTAAAATTGGATATCCTCTGTTTCCTTCAATTGATTTGTAAAGCGCCGTTTCTTCACCACACACAAAAGCACCGGCTCCTTCAAAAATTCTTAATTGAAATGAAAAATCCGAGCCTAAAATATTCTTACCCAATAATCCTTCTCGTTCACAAATTTCAATTCCTTCCTTTATTCTGGTAACAGCCAGGGGATATTCTGCTCGTATATATAGAATTCCTTCTGATGCTCCAACAGCATAACCAGCAATTATTAATCCTTCGATAATTCT
>DMBU01000106.1 GCA_003446015.1 Bacteroidales bacterium
GGATCACATTATCGTCAGCTTGAAGTGTATTGGTAACATTTAATCCATTTTGTGCAGTTAACAATCCCGCCGAAGTCATGGTTCCAGTTCCGGTAGTATAAATATCTCCGGAGGTTGTAATTTCATCTCCAACATTAGATGGAGAAAGGGTTGTTAAAACTCTGTTCCAGTAACCCAGAGTTCCTGTAGAAGGTGGTGTTGTTGTCAAACCACTGGTTCCATTGGTGTAAACTCCTGAATTTATTGCTAAACCTGTATTTGGAATATTACTTAATAATGACCAGCCTGGAGCGCCAGCAGCCGTATTCATTAATATTTCTCCTGTTATTCCACTTGGGGCAAGCAAAGAAATAGCATTAGTACCATTACCATAAAGGAGGTTGTTCGTTGTAATAGAAGATAGCCCGGTTCCACCGTAAGGAACTTCTACAATATCAGCTTCCCATGTTCCTGTGGTTATTGTTCCTAAGGTGTCAATGGAGGTTTGTCCACCATAGGTCGTGGCAATATTAATAATCGGGTTAGCAGCATCGGTCTTATCAATTGTTATTCTGTCAATCGTTCCAAACACATCATTGATACCAACATCACCAGAAAAGAGCACCCGCCATACCGTTCCATCAAAAATGTTAAGTTTATTGCTTGTGGTATTATAAATGATGAGTCCTGTAGCTGGAGCGGCAATTGTGTTTCTGTCTGCTTCAGTCATTCTGGGTGTAAGAAAACCTTTAAATGTACCGGCCGTATGCTTCAATTCAAGAATAGCAGAAGCCTCCGGAACAATGGTTGTTTCGCTAATTCCAACACCCTGGGCAAATATCTTTTGCCCACTCAGCACCAGTAAGAGTGCAATTATAATTAGCACTTGTTTTAAACGAGAGTTACTTGTAAATCTTCCGACTTGCTCCCTCACTTTCAATGGGGCTTCTGAAAATGTTTTAACATTTGTAACCATGACTTGCCTCCTTATACTATTTTTCATTTTTTCTACTTAATTAACATGTACATCACAGGATGATGCACTTGTTTGCTGCACAGCAGCAAACATTATTTGGTAAATTCCAAAGTGGATATTATATTTTTCTGAAAATATATGATATGTAATAACTTTAAATCCCTGAAAATAGGGCATGAGTGATGAGCAAGCACAAAAAACCCTGGTCAGTTTGTGCATAATACATTGACTAATGCAGCTTCCCTTGCTTTTTGAAGATTCATCAACAAAAACTTGAGAAATGCAATTGCTATTTTTATTTAACCTCACTCTATTAATATAATCTTCCCGATAATTACCGGGACATATACGTTCTTACACTAACAATTATCGCGTTTAGATGTTTTTAAAAGTTGACGAATTTACAAAATCTGTTGATAAAATGTTTGTAAAATCGACGTTTTAAAACGAAACCTTATAAAAATAGTTAAATATCAATACGCTAGCAAAAAACTAACAGCTTTTTTGATATTTACTAGTATTTAATTTCTTACTAAGAATTAAATCGTAAATAATTTAGTTATCAATAAATTAAATATGTTTTTTGTACGTAAGAATGGTTAAGAAAGTTTTAAACAGTACAGATAAAATAAAATAATTGAGTAGTTGATTACTTAAACAAAGTACGATTTCCAATAATCATAGATTAAAAGCGAATCATCAATGATCTTTTAACAATCATCAATTAATTTTTCTGATTTTTTAATAAGTTATTATTTTGGTTTACTTTGTGACCCGGGCTTATATATTTTCAAATTTAACCGCATACGTAGTTATTGAATATTGTACATGATTTAAGCAGGCATAATTATTCATCATCACGATATAGCAGAAGATTATGACAGATCTGGATGAACTTTTAAAGAAGAAATTTAGGCTACACATTTACGATTCCGTTCTTAAAAATGTATTACTTATAACTGGGTTGGGCATTTTAGCTCTAATCTATTATATGTATTCCGATTTGTTTATAAGACATAATGTGCAAGCTTTTTATACTCGTTTGTTGCCTTTAAGTATAGCTGTTCCTCTATTTGTATTTCAGCTGGTTACAAGGAGAAAATACAAATTCGTTAAAGTCTTAATGTATCACTTATTGCTTACAAGTGCTGTAATAATGATGTATGGAATATGTCTGGTTCATCTTCATGAAAATGCACTTGCACCTTCTGTTACAGGAACTGTACTTGTAATTTTTATAATATCTCTTGAAATAAAAACAAATACACGAAACACTGCATTCATATATTTTTTACCTCTTCTTGCATTTACACTGAGCCTCATTTTTTTCTATAAGCCTTCGGGCGAAGAGTTCACTGTGATGGCAGATATTTATCCTATAATTGCTGCTGGCTTTGCGATAAACAGAGTCCAATATAATCTCAGATATAAATTATTTACATCGGGCTATTTACTTGATCTTGAAAAACAAAAAACAGAAAAATTATATAAAGAAACACTTCTAATAAATGCTGATTTACACAAAAAAGCAAACGAAGTAATAGCACATAAAGAGGAAATCGAAGAGAAAAATGAGAAACTCCAGGAGAGCAATGCAACAAAAGATAAATTCTTTGCCATTATTGCACACGATCTGCTGAGTCCTTTTAATATTATGCTTGGTTTCTCTGAATTATTGGTTGAAAGTTTTAATGAAAACAATACGGATGAACAAAAAAAATGTGCAAAAGAGATACATCAGAAGATTAACGGCACATATAAATTACTTGAAAGTCTACTTATCTGGGCACGTGCACAAAAGCATACCATAGCGTTTAAATTAGTAAAAGTAAACTTGTTTTTATTTACAGAAGAAATTATTGAACATTTGCGCCAATCTGCAGAAATTAAATCTATTCAAATTTTAAATCATACAGATAATGATGTTACTCTTAATGCTGATAAGAATATGCTGGCCACAATATTACGTAACCTGATTTCGAATGCAATCAAATTCACTCCAAAAGATGGCCGTATTACCGTAGATGCACGTTTAATACCGGTTAACAGCAATCGAAATCTTGTTGAGATATCTGTAAAAGATACTGGTTTAGGAATAGCTCCCGGTATACAATCAAAATTATTTGATATATCGAAAAGTATATCAACAAATGGAACCGAAAATGAAAAAGGTACGGGTTTGGGCTTAATCCTTTGTAAAGAATTTATTGAGAAACATGGTGGAGAAATTCGTGTTGAAACTGAACCGGGTAAAGGAAGTAATTTTATTTTTACCTTACCCGAATAATGATAGTTTTTACCAAATGATCTGAATTAAACAAACATCTTTTTGTAACTAATCAGGGAGAGTGTTGCAAGTCAACGGATGACTTCTTAATCATTAACTTCATAAGCAAAAAAGGTCCGATCATTTTGTTGGGATAGTCATCCGGTGACTATTCACCGTTTTTTGGATTCGAGGAGTTTTATCAGGAGAATTCTATTAAATTAGCATCTATTTAAACGAATTTAATTTTGTGCTTGCCGATATTTAAACAAAATGTTATCTTCATAACTTTCTTTCTAAGCAATAATGAGTTGAAATAACAAAGTAAAATTATGATAAAATACAAACGAATTCTTTTAAAACTAAGTGGTGAATCCTTAATGGGTTCTGAAGGTTATGGAATTGATTCAAAGCGATTATACGAATATGCTGAACAAATTAAAGAACTTACTGAAGCAGGCACTCAGGTTGGAATTGTAATTGGTGGAGGTAACATCTTTCGCGGATTATCAGGAGCTACCAAAGGTTTCGACAGAGTAAAAGGTGATCAGATGGGAATGCTGGCGACCGTAATTAACAGTCTGGCGTTGCAATCGGCTTTAACAAGTATAAATGTAAATTCCTTGGTTTATACAGCTGTAAGGATGGAACCTGTAGGCGAATTGTACAACAGAGATAAAGTAGTAAAAAATCTTGAAAAGGGAAAAGTTGTTATCCTTTCTGGAGGAACAGGAAATCCATATTTTACGACAGATACTGCATCTGCACTAAGAGCAGTTGAGATTGGAGCTGAAATCATCTTAAAAGGAACCCGTGTTAATGGTGTGTATACTGCCGATCCTGAAAAAGACAAGAAAGCAACAAAGTTCAAACAAATCTCATTTGACGAAGTAATCAAACGCGAATTAAACGTGATGGATCTTACTGCATTTACAATGTGTAAGGAAAATAATTTACCAATATATGTTTTTGATATGAATCAGGTTGGAAACTTATTAAGGGTTATAAAAGGAGAAGAGATTGGAACACTGGTGTGGGAAGGATAATCTTTTAATTACGAGTTACAATTTTTTAATCTAAATACCAACTATTTCATTTTAGCATTTTTTTTATAAATTTGTTGCAGTTGAAGTAAAATACCCTAACCCTAAAATAGATAGTCATGACTGAAGAAGTCCAATTTATAATTGATTCAGCCAAAGAGAGCATGGATAAAGCAATTCGTCATCTTGAAGTTGAACTTGGGACATTGCGCGCCGGAAAAGCAAATCCACGAATGTTAGATACAGTAATGGTTGATTATTATGGAACACAAACACCAATTAGTCAGGTAGCAAACATTGGTACTCCCGATGCTAAAACAATTGCTATACAACCCTGGGAAAAGCCAATGATTGATCCCATTGAGCGCGCTATTATTAATTCAAATCTCGGATTTACTCCCATGAATAATGGAGAAATGATCCGAATTAATATCCCTGCATTAACTGAAGAAAGAAGGAAAGGTCTGGTTAAACAAGTGCATGCAGAAGGAGAGAGTGCCCGGGTTAGTGTTCGTAGTGCCAGAAAAGATGCAAACAACGAAATAAAGTTATTAGAAAAAGAAGGTCTCTCAGAAGATGATGCTAAAACTGCAACTGACGAAATTCAAAAAGTAACCGATAAATATGGTGAAAAGATTGATCAGGTTGTTAAGGAAAAAGAAGAAGATATTATGAGAATATAAAACCTGATTTTTAACAAGGTAAAAAGAAATAATATAGGCAGCTCATTTTGAGCTGCTTTTTTATGTTGGTAATGTACTGAAAAATGGTT
>DMBU01000052.1 GCA_003446015.1 Bacteroidales bacterium
TACTTTTTAGTGCCGATAAAGAGTGAGAATAAGTTTCAGAAATAAATTCAACACATCCTGTTTCAGCTAATCGTTTAAAACTTTCCAGAACATCAGGAGCATACATTTCGAACTGATCTATTGCTGTTCCTGAAATAGAATAACTGATTTTAAATCGGCAACCATATTCCTTGATCAAATCGAGAAACAACTGATTTGTTGGCAAATAACATTTTTCAGCAACTTTGCGCATGATTGATTTATTTGCATAATCATCAAAATAGTTATGCTTTTCACCAATGTCGAAAAACCGGTATCTTCTTAATCTGAAAGGTTGGTGAACCTGAAAGTAAAAACAAATTGTTTTCATCTATATAAACTTTAATATTTAACTAAGTAACTGAATAATAAATTTCATTAATCTGGCGTGCCGCGTTTTCCCATTTCAGACCTAGAACTTCTTCCTGACCCAAACGTCGAAACATATTCGATAATCCATTGTAATTTAATAATCCATACATTGCATCGGCCATAGCATCAATATCCCAAAAATCAATTTTTATAGCATGCCTAAGCACTTCGGCTACACCCGATTGTTTTGAAATTATTACAGGAACATTTGCCCGCATTGCTTCCAGTGGAGAAATACCAAATGGTTCAGAAACCGATGGCATAACATACACATCACTTTGTAAAAACATTCTATTTACGTCATCACCTTTAAGGAAACCTGTAAAATGAAATTTATCAGAAATTTGCAACTCGGCCACACGTTTGACAATTCTGTTTAACATATCGCCACTGCCAGCCATTACAAATCGTACATTTTTATATTTGGATAAGACAAGATTTGCCGCCTCAACAAAATAATCAGGACCTTTTTGAAAAGTTACTCTCCCTAAAAAAGTAACAACTTTTTCCGGCACTGATTTTTGCCAATGATGATTATCGTGAGCTTCTTTATCGAATTCGACTGCATTATGAACCGTAAATACTTTAGATTCATCAATACCATAACGTGTTATAACAATATTTCGTGTATAATTACTTACAGTAATAACCCTATCGGCGGCTTGCATCCCTTTTCGCTCAATATCAAAAACATTCTGATTTACATTTTCGCCTGACCGATCAACCTCAGTTGCATGAACGTGAATTACCAAAGGTTTCCCTGAAACTGATTTAGCTGCAATACCTGCAGGATAAGTTAACCAGTCGTGTGCATGAATAACATCAAAATTGTTTTTTAAAGCTATTGCTCCGGCAATTAATGCATATCGGGATACTTCCTCCATCAGATCTTTTCCATATTTCCCTGAAAATTTATACCTCGATCTGTATATGGAATGATTTATATCTGTTTTATCTAAAATATTTTCTGATGAAATCTTTAAAAACTCTTCGGGAGAAACATAAGGAATTAAATTAGAGCCAATCTCCATGAAAGTTATTTTCTTCCAGAAATCTTCAATAGATAATGAATCCTGATTAATTTCAATATCGGAAGCATCCAGAATTTTAACAATACCGGAATCTTCGTCGCCATAAGCTTTTGGGACAACGAAGATGACATCAACATTATTTTTTGCTAAACCTTTTACTAAACCATAACAGGCCGTTCCCAATCCTCCGGTTATATGCGGAGGGAACTCCCATCCAAACATGAGTACTCTCATTCGTTAATTCATTAATTGATGACTAAAACATTTAAACTATTCAATGAATTGATTCAGCCCTTCTACTTTTTCCCTTTCAGCTCTTTTTCAGCTTTCAGCCAATTTTCTATCTCTGTTCCTTTGTGTCCGCTTTCCAAATATATTTCATAAGCACGTGCTTTAATTTCTTCGCTTGTAGGTTTAGATAGTTTAGCTTTGGATACAGACTTCTTAGCCCCAGTTTTTTTTGCTACTACTTTACTTTTTACATCTGATTTTGATGTTGTTACTTTTGTTGCCATATCTTAAGATATTTAAAGATTACTTTTAACTTTTTTCATTTCATTTATTAAACAATAAATTCGCATAATTTCAGCCACGCTCCACGCCTGCGAAATTGCACCTCTATTGCGTTGAGGGGGATCGCCATCGAATATTTCAGCAATAGAACACAGGCCATATTTCATCATATCTTCATTAAAATTCTGAATTACTTGCTCAGCAAATGGAATAGCAGTCTTTCCATACAATTTGAATTTTGCTTCAACTAAATGTCCTAACAACCATGGCCATACCGTTCCCTGATGATAAGCACTATCTCGCTCTGCCTGATTACCTTCGTATCTGCCTTTATATTTTGGGTTTTTAGGTGATAATGTTCTTAATCCTTTGGGGGTTAATAATTCTTTTTCAACAACAAGTAAAACACCTTCTTTTTGCTCGGTTGTTAAAGGTGAATATGGTAATGAAACTGCAAAAATCTGATTTGGACGAACAGATTTATCTTGTCCGTCGTCATTAACAAGGTCATATAAATATTGTTTTTTATCAAACCAGAAAGTTTCACTAAATGATTTTTCAATCAAGCCAGGTATATGTCTCCATTCCTCAATAAACTTAGAATCGTTAAGTTCATTAGCAAGCTCAAGCAAATAACAAATTGCATTATACCATAAAGCGTTTATTTCTACAGCATATCCATTTCGTGGAGTTATCGGTTTGCCTTCAACAACGGCATCCATCCATGTTAATGCTCTCCCCATTTCACCTTGCCAGATTAATCCATTATCGTGCATTTTTATATTAAAGTCCATTCCTTTTCGAAAGTTCTCAGCAATCTGGCGCATTTTTTTACCATAATCGTGGTAAATCGTTTTATTGTTTTTTATTGCCTTTCCATACATCTGAACAGCCCAGAAAAACCATAAAGGAGCATCAACAGAATTAAAAGCTGCAGTATGATTCTTTCCAATGTTTGGGAATAGTCCGCCTTTTAGTTCCGAGGTCATGGTATCGAGTACTTGTTTACAGACCTTAGTATTTCCGGTGCACAGAGTTAATCCAGGCAGAGAAATAAATGTGTCTCGCCCCCATCTTCCAAACCAGGGATAACCAGCAACTATTTCAGTATTATTTCCACGATGAACAATAAATTGTTCTGCTGAGTTTTTTAAACAACTCTCAAAACTATCCTTAGGAGGTCTACTTTTAAGTTCAGCATCGAATTTTCTGCTTAAGCCTGCAGGAACAGCTTCCGTTGTTGATGCAGAAAAAATAATGGTTTCTCCTTTCTTAATATTTATTTCAAAGAATCCGGGAACAAATAGATCTTCCTGATAATCATATCCTCTATTTAATTCTTCCAAATATTCAATATTATAGTACCAATCGGGTGCAGCGGTAAATTCATTTTTCTTATTCAGTTGCATGAATAAATAAGGAAATCCAGTATATAACTTCGACTTTATTCCATTAGTCACATTTTTGTATTTGGTATCAGCATGCATATTGGCTTTTGAAAGACTATGAGAATTCCGAAAAGCAAGAAATGGTTTAATTCGTAAACGAGTAGGCGAATGTGCATCCAAAAGCGTATAGCGAATCAAAAATTGTTCTTCGTTATGAACAAATAATAGCTCTTTTTTAAGTTTAACTCCACCAACGCTGTAAATTAATGTTGGAGTCGGTTCATATTCAAAATCGGTAATGTATTTATGACCGCGAGGTTCATAAATCCCAACACCCGGAAATTTATGAATTCCTAAATTAAACAATTTGCCTCGTTGGATTATAGTTTCATCAACAGATGAAAGTAAAACATGGTTTTCATCATCAAATTCTTTAATTGGAAGCACCATTAAGCCATGATATTTTCTGGTATTACAAAGAGTAATTGATGTGCTAAGATATCCTCCTGCACGATTTGTACTCAGGATTTCCTTTTTTAAAGAATATTCGAGATTTATTAATTCCTCTTTTTCAAATTTCAAATAACTCATAGAATGTGGTTTATAACTATATCAATAGAAGATGCAACTAATCTCAATAACTCATGTAATGTTTTACAAAGGTTAACAAGTAATATTTAGTAAATCTTAACTGACTATTAAATAATAATCAATTAAAAATAAGCAGATATAAGAACCCTAATGTTATTCCCCTAAAAACGAATGTATTAAAATCTAGTACAAGTTATGAAATATTATAAAACTACACCTAATTTAAAACCAAATTCATCATTATTTGTTTAGAATAATAAAAAGCTATGCTAAAATTTAATATTTTAATCCTATGCATATTTCTTTTTATTAAAGCTTACTCGCAAGATACAGTTATGAAATTTAACCAGTTAACAACAGAAGAAGAACGTGTAATTCTTCACAAAGGAACAGAAATGGCTTTTACAGGTGAATATACCGATAACAAGAAAGATGGTATTTATACTTGTAAACGATGCGATGCTGTTTTATATAAATCAAACGATAAGTTCGATTCACATTGTGGATGGCCCAGTTTTGACGATGCAGTTGATGGTGCTGTAAAACGAATACCTGATGTAGATGGAAAAAGAACCGAAATTGTATGTGCAAAATGTGGGGCTCACCTGGGACATGTTTTTATTGGCGAAGGATTTACACCAAAAAATACCCGACATTGTGTTAATTCAATTTCGTTAAAATTTGTGCCTGAAAAAAGAAAATAACAAAGACCAAAGAACAAAGAACAAAGAATTAAATTAAGGAGTAGAACTGAGAAAAATATCTATAATAAAAATAGTTAATATATTATTTGAGTTAAGATATTCTTAGCTTTAGCAAACTGAATTAAATATTCTTTGAGTAGATTTATTTGTGAATCTAATTCTGCCATTCCGCTAAACGAAATAATATTCATGGAAATATGAGTAGTGCTGTCAGTTACTTTAACTCTTTCTGAATCGCTGGTTGGACTTCCGAATTTACCTAACTGATCTTCAAAAACGGGTAAGTTTTCGATATTTAATATTCCCCTGCCTATACCATAATACTCATCTTCTTTGGTTCCAATGGTAAATACAATTGGAGGCTGAAGTTTGCTAATATCAAATGCACAAATTGAATAAAACGAAGTTATTGAAAGCAAATTATTGATATCTACAATATTATTTATTTTATAGATTCCTTTATCTTTTACTATACGGCGTAAAAGTGCTTCGGATGATAACCTGTATCGTGCAGGGTCTTTACCCAGAGCTTTATATGCTTTTCGGGAATCGGCTATTATATTTAATTTTGATATATCCTCTACTTCATGTTTTGCTGAAAAATCAATACATGCCTCATCTAATTTATTTGTCAGTTCCTGACAAGAAGGTTTCACAATTATTTCTGCCTGAATCGATCCAATTGCAATATTTTTCCATTTTGATTTTAAATTTTGAGATATTTTTATGTTTATCATAACTTTCTATTTAAGTTTCGATATTGTATCATTTAATTTAAAGAATACTAACTTTAATCTAACTTTGTAAAGATAAAATCAAAAAGGGAATAGCATGGAACATATCGTGAAAATTATAAATGTTGAAATACTCACACATGATGTAAAAAAGTTTGTTCTTGAAAAACCTAAAAATTATACTTTCAAAGCAGGGCAGGCAACCACAGTTTCAATAAATAAAGATAACTGGAAAGATAAAAAACGCCCTTTTAGTTTTACGTCACTGAATTCTGATGCTTATCTCGAATTTATTATTAAAACTTATACCGATCATAACGGAGTTACCAATAAACTTAGATCGTTAAAAGAACAAGATGAGTTAATTATTACTGAGTCCTGGGGTGCCATAAACTACAAAGGATCAGGTTACTTTATTGCAGGAGGTGCTGGAATAACTCCATTTATTGCCATTTTTAGAGATTTATATCATGAGAATAAACTTAAAGGGAATGTGTTGTTTTATTCTAATAAGACCGAAAGTGACATTATTTTAAAAAATGAATTGTCTAAAATGCTAAAAGATGATTTTATAAATTTAATTACTGATGAAAAATCTGCTAATTATATAAATCAATTCATTGATAAAGATTTCTTAAAAAACCATATTAATGATTTCTCCAAGAATTTCTATATTTGTGGACCACCTAAAATGACTGAAGATATTAACATCGCACTTAAAGATTTGGGAGCAAATACTGAATCATTAATTTTTTAAACCCTTGTATGACTCAACAAAACATACTTCATATTCTACAATTCGAAAATTTATTAAATTATCAAGAAATTGTTCATTTTTCATCAACCCGAACCGGTGGTATTAGCTCAAAACATTTATCTAGTTTGAACCTGGGATATACGGTTGGAGATAATCCATTAAATGTTACACAAAATTTAAACCGGCTTGCAGAAAGTATTAAAATTAATAAATCTCAATTTGTTTTTCCAAAACAAACACACAGTGCAAACATCGGATTTGTAAAATCTGAAGAAGATATATTCCCGAATACGGATGCTTTGATAACAAATATTCCGGGAATCTGTGTTGCCGTAAGAACCGCCGATTGTGTTCCAATATTATTATTCGATCCTGTTCAAAAAGCTGTAGCTGCAATTCATTCAGGCTGGAAAAGCACTGTTCAGAAAATCTCGCAACATACGATTGAACTTATGCAAAAAGAATATGGTACAAAACCCGAAAATATTGTAGCAGGAATTGGACCATCTATTGGACCTAAAGTATATGAAGTAGGACCCGAAGTTGTTGAACTATTCCAGAAAGCATTTGGCACGAATCATGTAATCAAACCAATTGCAAATTCGGATAAGGCTTATTTAGATTTATGGATTGCCAATAAACAAATTTTAACGAATGCAGGAGTACCGGAAAAGAATATTGAAATTGCAGAAATGTGCACGTATTCAAATCCAGAGTTATTTTATTCGGCCCGCAGAGATAAAACCAAGACAGGAAGACTGGCGAGTGGGATTATGCTTAACCAAAATTGTAAATAATCAGTATAATAAAAAATTAACCACAAAGTACGCAATGATTCACAGAGATCACAAAGCATACATATTTAACAGCTTAGCATTCATTGTGCAAGTACTTTGTGCCCCAATCTTCCAACTGGCGGGTTTGTAGTAAAATAAATTTTGTAATAAATATAAATGCAACACTATAAACAGATTGATTAGTTGCCCCAAAATTAATTAAAAACTAAATTTGAATTTAACGAATTAATTATTTTAAGAAAATGAAACACATTCTCCTTGTTTGCTTCTTCTTTTTAATTCTTCATCCTATATTTTCTCAAGAATCAGACACATTGCAAAATGAGAAAGAATATTCTGTTAATGATACCTTAAAATTTAAAAATTCAACAAAAAAGTATAAATCTTTCATATTATCAATTTTAAATGTCCAATACGATATCAGTAGAATTAGCGATTTAACCAACAGGTTCAACATCTATACAGGATTAATTGGCAAGTTTCATAGCATTGAACTCGAAAATCCTGACATCAATAAAAAACTTAAATATGAGCCAAATGGGAATACCAGCATTATGCTTGGTTTTAACTATAAATGGCTTGGACTTGGGTTTAATTTTAGTCCGGGGTTCTTAAATAAAGATGACGAGATTTACGGGGAAAGCAGCCGTTTTGATACACAGCTTAATATATATACTAAATCTTTTGGGATTGATGCTCACCTCCAATATTACAAAGGATTTTATCTTAAAAACCCTGATAAATTTATTGACTGGCAAAACGATTTTTATCCACAACGAACCGATTTAGAATCTCTTAGCTTCGGATTATCGGCATATTATTTTTTTAACAATAAGAAATTTTCTTATAAAGCAGCGTTTAATCGCACTCAGGTTCAGAAAAAAAGTGCAGGATCGTTTATTTTAGGAACTTATGTTAATGCAATTATTGTTAATTCTCCGGGAGGATTTATTCCAACCGAATTACCAGATAGTTTACTTGCTTTTTATAACCTTGATGCTTATGTTACCAACTCGGTTGGCGTTTCTGGCGGATATACATACACGTTGGTGTTTTTAAAGAATTTCTTTATTAACGCATCTTTGGTTCCCGGATTTGGCTATCGAAGTGCAACCTTTCAAACAAATGAGAATGACACTAAAGTTAATGGAAGCATAACAGGATCTCTTAATGCGCGTGTTGCATTAGGATATGAAGGTAAACATCTGTATGCAGGATTAACATTTGTCTCTTTTGTTGATTCATATAATTACGAGTCTATTTCTATTTCATCTTCAACCGGAAATATTCGCTTTTTTATTGGCACACGATTAAATGTAGGTCATCTTTTCAAGAAAAAAACACATTCATCTATTTAATTTATGAAATGAAAACATTCTGGCTAATTCTGGTAACTATTGTTTGGGGATCGACTTTCTTAATTGTTAAGGATACTGTATCAACTGTAGATGAATATTTGATCGTTTTCATCAGATCGGCTTTGGCTTTTGCGGCAATTTTCCTATTTCAGTTATTTACCGATCGAAAAAAACTTTGGAATAAAAGAGCTTTCTTCTATGGATCAATAATGGGAATTCTCATGGCCATTACATATGGTGCACAAACCATAGGTTTAAAATATACCAGTACGGGGCATAGTGCTTTTATAACCAGCGCGGCGGTAATTCTTGTTCCGTTTATTTTGTTTTTTCTGTTTAAAAATAAACTTCTAAAAATTGACTTAATTGCTGTTTTTATTGTTTTTGCAGGTTTATTCCTGTTGACTTATGATTTCGAAACAGATATAAATATTGGTGATTTAATCACAATTATTACGGCTGTATCTTATGCTTTTCATGTTGTTTTAGCTGGGCAGTTTATCAAAAAGTCAGATGCTACAACAATGGTTACGTATCAGTTTTTGGCAGCTGCAATTGTAGGTTTGTTAATGTTCACTTTAACTAATAACGAAACTGTGACAATAAGCACTAAAGCATGGTATTCATTGTTATACTTAGGATTAATTGGAACTCTGTTTTGTTATTTTATTACCGTTTGGATCATGAACTATGTTTCGGCTTTAAAAGTTGCCATTATATTTTCGCTTGAACCTGTTTTTGCCGCCATGTTTGGATATTATTTTATTCATGAAATCCTAAATATAAAAGAACTTGCCGGAGCAGCATTTATTCTTGCAGGAGTTATTATTCATGGTGTATTAAAAAATAAACCACATTTGATTAAAAGTCAATTATTTTACCAAAGCAAGAAATGAAATTCCTTTTTCACTTTCAACAGCAAAGATGCCAGTTATCATCAAGTAAAACGGACATTCTTGTCCGTTTACAAACTCAACAGGCAAGAATGCCTGTTGTACAAAGTTCTTGCAAGAGTTCATATTCATAAAATTTTGAAGAATAAATAAGATAAAAAAAAAGCACAAACAATTAATGCTTGTGCATATTTGATTCGCTATTAAGGAATTTTTACTCTGCCTTTTTTCTTTGCATTAAAGTAAGCACAATAATTCCTGCCCTGGCCACTAAGAATACAAAAATTCCGAATACCGGATTAAGCAAAGCTATTTTAAAACCTGATGCTAATGCACCAATAGTTATTTCACCATATGCCTCAACACTATCAAATGCATCAATTAACCCAATTGTCCGTCCCCAGAATCCCCAGGCTACAGCAAACCACCCCAGATGAGCAATTAATGAAATTGTTTTGCCATAATCCGTTTTCTTAATCAGATCGTAAATAAAAACTCCTATAATAACAAACAATAGAATTAAAATAGGATAAGTAAAGAAAGGCCCACCTTCATTACATTTGTCAATAATTTGTTTCAAGAGTGTCATGATTTTTTCGTTTTTAATGGATACTAAATCAAATGTATGAAGGATTTAATCTGTATTTTTTTATTTGCGACGAATGCGAAATTTACTTCGCTTTTCAACGAATATAAAGTTACGAAATGAAATTTAATATTCTTAAACTGTAAAAAAACTTGCTAAATTCGTAATTGGTCTATAAAAATCGGTTGATTCAAACTTATTATGTAATATTGTTACTATGAAATCAGAACATCAAAATAAACTAAAAACAATTCTTTTCCATTTATTTTTTTGGATTGCCGTTTGGTTTTTCTTTGTTTACTTTTTTAGCTATAATACGAGCGACACAAGGTATGTTCCCTGGTTTTCAAGTATCTTATTACCTTTAACAATGACAGTAACTTATTTCATTGTTTATTTTCTGATTCCTAAATACTTACTTACAAAAAAATATTTCCTTTTCGCTTTATACAGTTTTTACACTGTAGTTGCTTCGTCTTATATAATTGTACTTATCATTTATGGATGCCTGATCTTTTTATTGAGTTTTAATATTTCTATCATGCCACCGATGAGCAGGAACTTTGTATTTATTTTAATTATGGTTTATCTGGTAGTTGGAATTATAAGTTTTGTGAGTTTACTTCAACAAAATTTTAATACGATATCTAAAAATAAAGAACTTCAAAATAAGATTCTTGAAGCACAATTACAATTTAAAGAACAAGAACTACATTATTTAAAAATGCAGATTCACCCACACTTTTTATTCAATACTTTAAACACTATTTATGGCTTTGCTTTGAAGCAATCGAAACAAACTCCCGAAATCATTTTAATGTTATCGAATTTGCTGGATTATATATTATATCAAATAAATAAACCGAAAGTCAGCTTAAAAGAAGAAATATTGCATATTAGGGAATACATCGAACTTGAGAAAATTAGATTCCAGGATACCTTAAAAGTAATTTTCAATTCGGATGAAATAAACAATGAAATACAAATTGCACCCATGCTTCTAATTCCGTTTGTTGAAAATGCATTTAAACACGGAAATTTAATTGATGGATTTTTAAATATCGAAATAAATATTTCGATGCTAAAGAACCAACTTAACTTTGAAATTCGAAATACCGTATTGAAGAGTGAAGAAAAAGAAAGTAAAAAAGGTATTGGGCTTGAAAATATAAAAAAGAGATTAGATTTGAATTACAGCAACAATTATCAATTAACAAACGAAATGAAGGATAATTGGTATTCTGTAAATCTAACCATATTTGATTTAAACAAGATTAAAAATGTCTAAAACCATACAATGTTTAATTGTTGATGACGAACCGGTTGCCCGGGAAATTCTGGAGAACCATTTAAGTAAAATACAATCGGTACACGTAGTTAGTAGTTGTAAAAGTGCTATTGAAGCTTTTAACAAGATTAGTTCAGAAAATATTGATTTAATTTTCCTTGATATTAATATGCCTGAGATTTCGGGCTTATCGTTTGCTAAATCAATAAATAAAAATATTAAAATTATTTTCACCACGGCTTACAGAGAATATGCGGTTGATGGTTTCGATCTGCAAGCTGTTGATTATTTATTGAAACCTATTTCGTTCGATCGTTTACTTCAGGCAATCAATAAATATTTAAATGAAACCACTCCAATACAATCAATTGTAAAAGATGAATTTGAATTTGAAAAAAGTGATTTCATCTTTGTGCGATCAGATCGGAAAATGATTAAAATTAACTTTTGTGATATAGATTTTATCGAGAGCTTAAGTGATTATATAAAAATATATTTAAACGAGAAAACCATTATTACCAGAGAAACAATCTCAAATATTGAAGCTAAACTTCCCCAAAAAGATTTCATGAGAGTTCATCGATCCTTCATTGTTTCATTGGCAGGAATAGATTCATTTACCAACGAATATATCGAAATTAAAAATCGTGAAATTCCAATTAGCAGAACCTATAAAGATGGTGTATTAAAAAGATTAGAAAATAACTAATCCAGATGGTGTCATAGTCTCAGTGTATACTCTGAATACCTTAGTGCAACTTTGTGCCTGCCTGTCGGCCATTCCCGTCAGGCTAAAAAAATGTATATTTAAATATCAATTATTTAATATTTATAAAAACTACTTTTAGTGCGCTAAAGAAGCATCAATAAACTTATTTGCATTAATTTTTCCACTTTTTTGGCTTGATCNNCCTTCGCTCAATATTTAGCATTGATTATTTTCTTAACTTGACGGCTATGGCCTGTCGGTAGACAGGGTAAAAATAAATAACTGAACCACAAAGGATCACGAACTTGCCTGCAGCAAGCAGGTTTGTAATTTGGGAATTGAATATTGAAATTTTATAGAAAAATTTATCTCTTCTTACTACGCAGATTTTGAATTTTATCCCCTCTCTTTTGTGGTTTTTTATATTTTCTTCTGGTAAGTCCTCCCTTACCACCAGAGTTAATCTTCACATTTTTCTCTTTCTTTTCGTGAAAAGCAGGACCACGGGCAATTTTAGCTGAATTTCGATTTGGATTTTTTAAATCAACAATTTGAGGACGTTCCTCAGGAATTAATTCTTTTGAAATTTGAACCTCAACAGGAAATTCAAGAACAGGAATTTTAATTAACATCAAATTTTCTATGGCTATCTTCCATTCTTCTTCTTTCTCAGTATAAAACAAAATTGTTTTACCTTCTTCCTGTGCTCTACCTGTTCGTCCAATTCTATGCATGTAATTTTCCGGGAAATGTGGAGTATCGAAATTAATGACATGTGTAATTTTATCGAGATCTAAACCCCGGGCCATAACATCAGTAGAAATTAATATTCGATTTTTGCCCTCATCAAACTGTTTTATAGAGCGTATCCTGTAGTTTTGTGTTTTATTGGAATGAATAACACAACTTTCTGATTTAATATTTTCTTCTAAAGACTCAAAGAGTAAATCAGAATTTTTCTTTGTTGATACAAATACTAATACTTTCCCAAATTGGTCCTTATCAGTTAAAAGATGATTGAGTAAATTAACTTTTGTATAAAAATTTGGAACAGGATATGACTGCTGAGCTATATTTTCAAGAGGAGTTCCACTTACTGCAATGGAGATTTTTGCAGGAGCAACAAAAAAATCATCAATTAAAACATCAATCTCATCAGTCATGGTTGCAGAAAACATGATGTTTTGTCGACGTTCTTTTAAAAGATCAAAAATATTGGTTAGCTGAGGACGAAAACCAAGATCAAGCATAATATCAACCTCATCGATCACCAGTTTTTTAATCCCATTTAATTGTAAAACTCCACTTACAGCTAAATCATACAAGCGTCCGGGAGTTGCAACCAGGATATCGGTTCCCTGAGCAACTGCCTGCTTTTGTGTATTTATATTTGTGCCACCATAAACCCCTAATGCTCGAATGTTCATGTATGTTGTCAGACTTTCAATATTCTCAACAAGCTGAAGTACTAATTCTCTTGTAGGAACTAAAATTAAAATCCTTGGATTAAGTTGCTTCGAAAATTTTATTTCATGCAATAAGGGCAGCAAATAGGCAAGCGTTTTACCCGTTCCTGTTTGTGCTATCCCAACCATGTCTTTTCCAGAAAGAATCACAGGAAAAGCTTTTTCTTGTATGGGTGTTGGTTTATCAAATCCTAAATTAACAATTGCATTATACAACTGTTTTGAAAGCTTAAAATTTTCAAATGCGTTCATCAATTTTTATTTTTTGTAAAGGTAATGCAAATCTTTAATTTGACTAAAATGCTTATAACGATTTCCTGCTAACATAAAGATATACTTCTTTGTGTGCCTTCGCGTGTACCTGCCTGCCGCCGACAAGTTTGTTGCCTTTGTGGTTTAATTTTTTTACCCTGTCTGCCGACAGACCATTCCCGTCAGGCTAAGAAAATGTTTATTTAAGTATCAATTATTTAATGTTTATANNTTCCTTAACTTGACGGCTATGGCCGACAGGCTGGCACTAAGGACCACAAAGTTTCTTTCACAAAGAAATATAAAGCTTCTAAAATTCTATTTATAATACCAATAAACCATGTTTCCGAAGAACATTTAAGGGTTTTGAGAACCAAAAGATTTCAAAATTTTCGAAGTGATTTTCAAAATCGGTTTTAACTTGCGTAAAAGTAAGAACCTCATTTTCGTGAATTGATAAGCGTTTCAAGATTTTCAAAAGCCACTCACCTTCTTTTTTATCCATAGAAACTTCTACTTTTTCTCCTTCTTCTTGAAAACTTAGCTGGATTTTCTCCCAACTCATGCCATTTTTAGTTTTTGTAAAATAGGAAACTGATGGCTCTTCGCCTAACCAAACGATTTGTGAAGAATCTTTTACTGCAAATTGATCTTCTGATTCTATACACTGTTTAATAAAATCTTTTTGAATGGTAGTCTTTGGAATTTTACTATTTATTTCTTTCGGTTCGAACCAATCCTGCACAGGAATATCAAAACCTACACCGTGCATAAAATTGTAAATTGATTTCTTTAATCCAAAGCTGAACTGATCATGAACTATCCCTGTTTTATCAGTAAACTGAATATCGTTATGGGCAAAAGAAATTTTATTTTTTTCGGGAACTATATCATATTTTGATGGATTCAGTCCAATTGGACTATGTGCTGTTAGTGCAAATTGGTGCCAAAATCCAGATTGAATAATTCCCTGTTCAAACATTTGCCGAATCATTTCGAGACTATCGATCGTTTCTTGAACTGTTTGAGTTGGAAAACCAAACATCAGATAAGCATGAACCATGATACCAGCGTCAGTAAAATTATTCGTTACACGAGCTACCTGATCAACAGTTACTCCTTTTTGAATTAATTTCAATAATCGATCCGATGCAACTTCTAATCCACCTGAAACAGCAATACATCCTGACTTTTTTAATAAAATACATAAATCTTTGGTAAAACTCTTTTCAAACCTGATATTGGTCCACCAAATAATGTTTAATTTTCTCCGAATGATTTCTAAGGCCATAGCTTTCATTAATGCAGGCGGTGCTGCTTCGTCAACAAAATGGAAGCCAGCTGTCCCGGTTTGGGACATTACCTGCTCAATTCGATCAACCAATATTTTTGCATTATTAGCTTCATAAGCTTTTATATAATCCAGAGATGTATCGCAAAAAGTACATTTCCCCCAATAGCATCCGTGAGCCATGGTTAGCTTATTCCAACGTCCATTGCTCCAAAGACTATGCATGGGATTTGCAATTTCAATAAGAGAAATATAACGATCAAGCAATAAATCAGAATAATCAGGAGTACCGATATCTGATTGCTTATAATCTTTTATTGTGGATGAATTATTGAAACTTACCTTCCCGTTTTCCAGCAAAAAGCTTCTCTTGAATTCCTTTTTTTTATTGTTATTTAAAGTATTTGATATAATTAGTTCTAAGGGCAACTCACCATCATCGAGGGCAATATAATCGAAAAATTCAAAAACTCTTGGATCAGAAATGGAACGCAGTTCTGTTGTTGGAAATCCTCCACCCATTACAACTTTTATTTCGGGATGATTTTCTTTAATCCATTGGGCACATCGAAACGCGCTATATAAATTACCTGGAAAAGGAACAGATATACCTACCATTTTGGGTTGAGTATCGTTTATTCGGTCATCGAGAATTCTAACAGTTACGGTATCAATATAAGTTCTTTGATTTTTTAATCGTTCATACAAAGGATCAAATGTATTGGCACTACGCCCCAACTTTTCGGCATAACGACTAAAACCAAAATCTTCGTCGATGCATTCTACAATAAAATCAGATAAATCCTCAAGGTATAATGTTGCAAGATACATTGCCTTATCCTGAACATCCATGCTTCTAAGAACCCAGTCTATTTTGCTAAGATGATCGAACCGAGAAGCTCGTGGTAAAAAACCATCACTGCATATTTGACGGGCAATACTTACGTTTTTTCCTTGAAGAAATGGAATTACAATATCAATGGTCTTTATATAATCCTCTTTTAACGCAAAGATTCTTTGTGAATTTTCAGAGATGATTACATCCTTTTTATTAGCTATATAATACAGCGCTTTTAAGCCTCGCTCGGAAAAAAGATTTAAAATAACTTCAATGCCCAGATCCATTTGAAAAGAACTTATATTCTTTGTATTTAAAAAACCTTTCAAATACGCCGTTGCCGGATAAGGTGTATTTAATTGTGTAAATGGAGGAGTAATAAGCAATATCTCTTTCATGAATACAAGTTTAGCAAAAACAAAGCTAATACAATATTTCCTGATTTTTTTTAACAATCAACAGGCAAGCCTGTCTGCCGACAGGTAGAAATGCTTGTTGTACTAACTAAAAAATCCTTTGCAATACAATCAACAGGCAAGAATGCCTGTTGTACTGAATCTTTGATAATCTAAAATAAATTTTAACGATTGTTAACTTAGTGTATATTTTGAGTCTTTGTGCTTTTGTGGCAAATGATTTATAAAGTTTAATGCCAATAAGGCTCTAAGTCTCCAAGAAAACACAAAAAAATTTACAATTTGAATCCTCTATCTGGAAGTTTTTGATTTACCATACCACTTTTTTGCTTTGTTATTCCCGGCTGTGTTAGGTCGTGAGTGACTTGTATTTCTTTTTACGTGTTGTTGTTTTGGAGCTTTCACCGGATCATGATCCATCAATGGAAAAGAATGATTTTCAATAACAGGGATCTTTTTAGAAATCAATTTTTCAATGTCCTTTAAAAACCCTTTCTCACTCGCATCGCAAAATGAAATTGCTGTTCCTTTTGCTCCGGCTCTTCCTGTTCGTCCGATACGATGTACATATGTTTCTGCAATATTTGGAATTTCATAATTGATCACATATTCCAATTCTTCAATATCAATTCCACGTGCAGCAATATCCGTTGCTACCAATACCCGTGTAATTTGCTCCTTAAAGTTTGTCAATGCCTTTTGTCTGGCGTTCTGTGATTTATTGCCATGGATAGCCTCGGCTTTAATATTTTGTTTCGAAATGATTCTGGCAACCTTATCGGCACCATGCTTTGTGCGTGTAAATACCAGGGCAGTTTTTATGTTCTTATCTTTTAAAATATCAACCAACAATGCATTTTTACTTCCTTTATCCGTAAAATAAACATATTGCTTTATGATATCAACGGTTAAGGATTCAGGACTTACCGAAACTTTTGAAGGTTTAAACAAAATGGTATTCGCCAGTTTAACAATTTCCGGAGGCATTGTTGCTGAGAAAAACAATGATTGTCGCTTTTTAGGAAGAACCTGAATCAATTTTTTTACATCATGAATAAAACCCATATCAAGCATTCGATCTGCTTCGTCTAACACAAATATTTCCACCTCGCGCAATGATATAAACCCCTGATTCATTAGGTCTAATAAACGGCCCGGCGTTGCAACAACAATATCTACACCACCTTGTAATGAAGAGGTTTGTTTGTTTTGATTCACTCCGCCAAAAATTACGGTACAGTTTAATCCAACGTGCCGCCCATAGGCTTTAAAACTTTCGCCTATTTGTATTGCTAATTCGCGTGTTGGAGTTACAACCAGACTTCTGATTTTTCTTTTTTTGACATAGGTTTTATCTGCGCTTAACAATTGAAGAATTGGAATTGCAAATGCAGCTGTTTTTCCTGTTCCTGTTTGCGCACAACCCAGCAAATCAGTTCCTTGTAAAATTATGGGAATAGATTGTTCCTGTATTGGTGTTGGAATGGTATAACCTTCTTGTTTTACGGCCTCTAGAATAGGCTCAATAATGTTTAATGATTGAAATGACATAAATATTTTAAATGAAATAATAAATTCAGTTTTTTTCGACAAGTTTACAAGCTTTTGTCTTTGGGATGAAAGTTCTAATGCAGTAAATTGTTGATTATTAAATTAGGGCAAAGGTAGTTCTTTATTTTTTATAAATCATTTAATTTATGAATAGTATGCTCGTTGCAGTTTTATTTGAAGTATTGTCTATAGATTTCTTTAAACTGTTTTAATATTAATAAAGACTAATTACTTCCTTATATTAAAGGAAACTTATTTTACCTTCTTACCAGATTTATATTCTTCTTGCTTTTTAATTTGTCCTGTTTGATCATAAAGAATATATTCTCCTTCTTTGTTCTCGATTAAGTCGTAATTAGCACAAATCTTTATCTGTCCGTCTTTATAAAAATATCTCCAAGTACCTATTTTGTAAAACCAGTCTCTGTTTGAGTAAACATCATCACCAACAACAGGATTAACATACTTTGCTATTAATCCGACTGATTTTAAGTTCCCATTTGAATAATTTTCCTCAACAACTTTAATCTCAACGATATCTGGATGCTTAGCTAAGCCTATTATTTTTTCATAATATGATTGATACGAAATAGCAGTATCCATTTTGTACAAATTATTCTTAAGCTCTTTTAGCTGATTGTCTAATTTGCTTTCAAGCTGATCTTTTGTATCTTCAGGAGAAAGAGAAAAAGCCTGCTCCTTCTCATTTAATTTTTGAATATATTTTAACGTGACAATCTCGTTATCAATTTCTGTTTCAGCAAAATACTCATCTTTTAAATCTGAATATTGAGAAATTATTTGATACAATTTTTCTTTTGTTAGAAAGATTGCATCTCCGGTTTCTACATTTAATAATATTGGGATTCGTTTAGTTCCATTTTTAGTTTTCTCAACAGTCTCTGCAACAGCTCCAACTATGACCCCTCCCACAAGACCTCCTGCAACTCCCCCAAGTAAAATTAAACCATCGGTATTAGATTCAGGATCAAATCCTATTTGTTTCTGAATTTTCTTTTTATGTGGAGGTGTTGCTTTAAAATATAAGTACTTCCCAACAAGGTCAGCTTTTGCATACCAATCATAACCGGTATATTTATAAGCATTTATATATAAAGAATCTCCATCAAAAAAACCCCAAACATCTCTTTTAATTACATAAAGAGGAATAGTGTTGTTTTCTGAATAAATCTTATAATCATTTCCTCCATTTATTTTAATATCTGCATCAGATCTTTTTTCAATAATAAAGTGATATTCAATAGAAGGAGAATTAAGTTTAAATTCATAAGGATACTTATATCCACCAATCTTTATGTTGCTATTCTGTTGAGCAAATGATGTAAAACTCATTAATATTACATCAATAATTAGAAAAAACTTTTTCATTACTAATTAATAAAATTTACAAGCTTGATTTTTTAAATAAAAATAGAATCTTAATTATTACATGAAGCTACTAAAAAAAGAAATTACATAAAAGTTGAAATTAACTATTCGTGAATTATTCTTTTAAAAAGCTAAAGAAATCTTTTACTTTTTGTCTAAATCTTTTTTTCTTAATAAACTCAACAAGGATGTTTGAAAATTCTGGCGTTCGCAAATATCCAAATGATTTATGGGGGTTTTTTTCATTATCGATTTCATAATTATTATTTACAATAAAATCAACAGGTTTAACTCCATCTTCATTTTCATCAAAATCTTTTTCAAGGCTGTAATTTATTGCCACATCATCTTCGAGATCGGAAAAATTATACCACTGCTGAACTCCCTTTGGTGTTTTTAGTTTGTGATTATCATTTAAAACTATTTTCTTTTCCTGGGCTATTTTACTCCTAACAACAGTTATTCCAAGTGATGAGCCAATGGTAGCAAAGGTTTTTATTTTTAACTCAGGCAAATTAAAAGTGAGCACATCAAATGCAATAATTGATCCCATACTATGCGCAACCAGAAAAATGTCGTAGCCATCATACTTTTTTAAAATTTCAATCGCTCTTCGCCTAATTTCATTTCTTGCTAAAAAAGTTTGTCCCTTACTACTTATTTTCCCGTTTTCGTAATATGTTTCAAGATCTTTAAAATATTTATGTATTATTTTATTTGAAATAAAAGAATAATTCAAAGTCATGTCTTCGTTTAAAAAAATCTTATCGGCTGCTTCATCAAACCAATCCAAAAATTTTTTACGAAAAGGATGCTGCATTCCTGTAATAATCTTGGTCCCTTTCACATATTTCTCTTTTAAAAAAAGAGGGTGACGCTCATCCGTTATGGTCTCATCCAGGGGTTCGTCATACAATATATCGGCCCAATAAATCAATTCAAATTTAGGCAAGCGTGAATTAAATCCGGCATTGCTTAAACCTTCACGCATGGCTTTTTCCCACCAGGTCTTTAGTGTCTTTGCAGAAGCTTTGTTCCCTAGACCATGAATACCAATAATTACTTTTGACATTATTAATTCGTTTTTTGAAATTTATTCAACTGATCTTTCATCCATCCTGCACGATTTGTTGTTATTCCATGTACTCCCATATTTAGTAAGTTTTGCGCTTGTTCAGGATTATCCACTGTCCATGTATAGATTCTCAGATTAGCCTTTTTAATTTTACTAAGCAGCTTATTGTCAATTCTTTTCCCTGCCCACAAATCCAAACCGCTTAATTTATGTTTACTTGCTTTTTGTATAATTCTGCTAATTGAAGGATGAACCATTTTTTGTATCCAATAGTAATCAAGTGCTAAAATCCAAAAAGTTGGGAGTTGTGGAGTTTGCTTTCTTACATTTTTAAGTACATTTAAATTAAAACAAATGATTTCGATTTGATTTTCCTGTAATTTAGATTCTTTAATGACGCCATTAAGAAATGGAATAATTTCACGTCCACTTTTAATTTCGATTAGGATTTTTTTACCATCTGGAACAGTTTTTAAAACCTCACCTAAAGTCGGAATTTTTTCCCCAATATATTTTTCACTTTTATATTTTCCTGCATCTAATTTCTGGAGTTCCTCAAGATTAGTATTTTTAATTCTTTTATATCTCCCGGTTATTCTCTTTGTATTTGCATCATGAAAAACAGCAATTTGTTTGTCTTTGGTTAAACGAATATCAACCTCAATGGCATCTGCACCCAATTCCCATGCAAGATTTATTGCAGTCAGGGTATTTTCAGGTGCAAGATATGATTCGCCACGATGTGCAATAATAAGTTGCTTATTCATTTTAAATAGCTTGTCAACCTCAAATTTATTTAGCCAAATATATAAAAGTGAAGTTAATATTTCACTTATTATGACCTTTATAAATCATCAAAGAATTTATTGATTAGTTTTGTTAAACATCTTGCAAGTTTGATAGTCTAAGTTAAAATCTTTAAAAAAAATATCATGAGAAAAATCGGAATAATTGCAATTCTTTTATGTGCTTCATCATTTTTAAAAGCTACTAACCATATAGAAATAAACAAATGGCTAATTGCAGGACCCGAAAAAATGCATATGCCGGTCTTCTCGGAAATCAAAAATATAGACGGAAAGCAGTTCGAAGCGTCTGACTTATTAATTAGAACTGAGCTAGATTTAAATGACAAGTCATTAATCTGGAAGAACATAGAAGTTGGATCTGATAGTTTAGTTTTAAATCAAACAGAAGAAAATAACCTGATTCTATTAAAGAGCTATTTGTCAGTTGATCGTTGGACCAAAGGTTCTTTGTATATTACTTTAAATGCACTTTATGAAGTTTATCTCGATAATGAGCTCATCAGAACAAAGAAGAATGCAGATTTAAGCTCCAACATTATTGAAGTAAAACTTAATCGGGGAAATCATTCTTTAGTTATTAAACTGTTAACAACAGAAAAATCTTTAAAATTTCAATCTGAATTGGAGTTTGATGAAGATTTTGCTGATTGCAACGCAATTTCGAGTTTAAATCCTGAAAGATATTTTACAATTAATGATGTTTTAGAAGGGAAATCTGTTTCTTCTGCAAAAATTTCTCCGTCAGGCAAATATGTATTGATAAATTATTCGGATGTTATTCATGATAGCGGAAAAAGTAAAAAATACACTGAGATTTACGATCTTGAGAAACAGAAAAATCTGGTTGTATTAAGAAACAAAGATATTTCAAATCTTAGTTGGTTACCACGAACAGATAAGCTTACCTATTCAAGTGATTTTGAAGGGAAATCTGAAATATTTGTTTACGACATTACCAATGGCCAGGAAAAATCGATAGTAGATGGAATTAAAGATTTATCATCTTTTTTATGGTCGGCAAACGAAGATTACATCATTTATTCTGATTACATCACTGCAGAAAAGCCAGGCGATTTAAAACGCATTTATGGCAACGAAGATCGTTTACCTTATTTCCGCAATCGTTCATTCTTATATAAAATCGATGTAAAATCAGGCGAAATTATTCAGTTAACTGCAGGAAATTTATCCTCAGATCTACAAGATATTAAACCCGATGGATCAAAGATTTTATTTTCAACTTCCGATATGGATTATTCTGAAGTGCCGTTTCGCAAACAAAATCTTTACGAAATGGATATTAAAACATTTAAATTAACGAGCATTTGGGAAAACAAGATTTATTCAGGCAATGTAGAATATTCTCCTGATGGAAGTAAGCTGCTTGTGCAAGGTGGTCCTGAATGTTTTGGAGAAACTGGAGTAAACGTAAGCGAAGGAAGAACTCCAAACTCTTACGATTCACAACTATATATTTTTGATTTAAATTCTAAAAAAGTTGAGCCAATCACCAAAAATTTCGATCCTGCAATTAGTGATGCATATTGGAGCAAAGAAAATCAGATTTATATTTCAGTTACCGAAAAAGATTACGAAAATCTTTATAAGTACGATCTTAAAACAAAATCATTTAGTAAAATTAATTTACGAGTTGAAGTTTTAAAAGAAATTGATTTTGCATATGAAAAACCGTTTGCAATATATACCGGATCGAGTATTTCAACACCCTTGAAACTCTATAGCATTGATCTGAACAAGACAACAAGTACATTACTTTCATTTCCTGAAACAGATCGTTTTGAAACCATCAAATTTGGGAAAACTGAATCCTGGAACTTTACAAATAAAAACGGAACAACCATTTATGGCCGGATATATTATCCTCCTAATTATGATGCTACAAAAAAATATCCTGTTATTGTAAATTTCTATGGAGGCACATCTCCTGTTGAACGATCATTTGGAGGACGATACCCAATAAACGTGTGGGCAGCCGGAGGATATATCGTGTATGTTTTACAACCCAGTGGTGCAACTGGTTTTGGTCAGGATTTCTCTGCATTACATGTTAATGGCTGGGGATTCGATGCCATTGATGATATCATTGACGGAACCAAAAAATTCTTAGAATCACACCCAACAGCAGATTCTGGAAATGTAGGTTGCATAGGTGCTTCGTACGGTGGATATACAACCATGCTTTTACAAACACGAACTGATATTTTTAAAACAGCTATTTCACATGCTGGAATTAGTTCCATAACCAGCTATTGGGGCGAAGGATATTGGGGATATTCATACAATACCGGTGCAGCAAAATTCAGTTATCCATGGAACAGACGAGATATTTATGTTGAGAATAGTCCGGTTTATAATGCTGATAAATTTCAAAACTCAATCCTATTATTACACGGCACAGCTGATACAAATGTTCCGGTTGGTGAAAGTTTACAATATTATGCTGCATTAAAGATTTTAGGTAAAGATGTTGAAATGGTTCTGGTTGATGATCAGAATCACTGGGTCTTGGATTATAAGAAAAGAATAGAATGGCATTATACCATTATGTCGTGGTTCGATATGAAACTAAAAAATCAGCCTCAACAATGGAATGATTTGTATCCTGAAAAGAATCTATAAACCAGCCTATAGCTGTTAGCTCTTAGCCATTAGATAGGAGCTAACAGTTTTTTAATATTCAACACAGTTTAAAAATATCCTTAACAATTAATTTTAGTCGGGCTTTGTACTAAATTCAGTGTGCCCTATTAATCGATCATAATTTCTTCTAAAATCATGGTAGTATACCAATATGGTATATGAATTTTCGGTTATAGCATGATTCCCTTCTATGTAAGTAAAGTCAGGTTTCCCTTTTTCCATTAACACATATTGATAATTGTAATATCCTTGTTTTAAAAGTAATCTGCATTCGTACGCTTTTTGCTCAAAATTATAATACATTTTATTCTCATCGGTAAAATTATAATTTGTTAAGCCACCCCACACATAAATATCTCCGAGTTGCACAGGAACCTGCATTCTCAAAGTAAAATAAACATATGAATAATCAGCTTCGGTCGATGGATAATCGCTTCCTGAAACATCAACTTTAAACTGACCGTTAACATCAGGCTTGTAGATATAATCCTGAAAAGTGCGGTCTGTGTTTTCTAACAAATTGAAATGGTACATATTATCAATAAAGCTAATATTAACAATATTTTCCAGGTAATGGTGAATATCTTTGGTATTAAAATGATGAAATTCATTCCCTCCTTTAAATTTTAATTTGGTAAAATTATTAAAAGTAAATTCATTACCTTTAATGACATCTGGCTGAGTTAATTCCAACTGTTCGCACCAATTCCTGTTTTTCAGTACCTGAACCTTAAGATTTTGAGCAATATCATAAAACTGATTTTCGAAATAATCAATTTCAATCTCCAACTCCTGATCATTATAAAAATAAGATCCCTGATTCATGTTTCTTGAAATAGCTTTAATATCTGTTTTTCGCTCAACAACCATAAATCGTTTAGTAAAAACGATTTTCTCAGGATTTGAGCTTTCATAAACCTGTAAAACATAATTTCCTGAAATTATTGGGCGCATATAATCGTTTGGGATCTGCAAACTATAATGAATGTAGTTTACCGTAGTATTAAATGAGGATTGATATTCCGTGATCTGATCTTCAAAATAACCATCAATATATTCACTTTGGATTAAACTTGAAGTTGTCCAGTCTGAATTACAATGGATTAAAGTATAATTATAGTCTTTTGAATCCGTTCCTAATTCATCAAAACTTAGCGTTAAATGTTTACTGCTACCTAAATCCCAAATTGGGAATGACATTTCATCATCCGCCAAATACATTAATACCGTTTTTATATTCTGATCAAGGATTTTATTTTGAAAAACTACCTGACAATATCCTGAAAAAACAACAAAAACGTAAATTGAAAGTATGAATATTTTTCTCATCATAAAGCAAATATAAACTAAATATCTTCCCATTTTAAACCTTTTATTTATATTAAAATCTAAACTTTAATTTTCATTTCTTATCTTTAAAGGTCAAAAAGTAAAATATATAATCCCACAAAAAATAAACCTATGAGAAAACTATTTTTTAGCTTAACAACGCTATTTCTAATTCAATTAAGTTGCTTCGCAGGTCCGGGCGATTTAATAAAAAATTCAGGAAATTCTGCCGATTACCCAAAAGCAGATTACCTTGTTGTTTTGGATGAAACATCTGTTGATGTTCAGGAATCAGGCCTTAGTTATAACACTATTCATAAAATTTACAAAATCTTAACTTATGAGGGTGCAAAGCAACTAAATCATTTAACTTTTGATTACGATCCACTTTCAGCTTTTATTGAAATTAAAGATGTAACAATTTATCGCAAAAATGGAAATGTAGAAAAATTAGATAAGGATAAATTCTATGATTATCCGGCTCCCGCACGAATGATTTACTGGGGTGCACGTAAAAAAATGATTGATCTTGGGAAATTAGAACCCGGCGACGGAATTGAAGTAAACCTGTTTAAAAAAGGTTTTACCTATGCTTTACTTTATGACGAAAGCCAGCCTGATGATTCGAAATATATTCCTCCAATGCGTGGTCAGTTTTATGATATCATTGAATTTTGGTTTGATCAGCCTGTATTAAACAAGATTTATGAAGTAAATCTTCCCAATACAAAAGAACTATATTATAAGTTTTTTCATGGAGAGGTAAACGTTGATACCAGAAAAATTGGCGACAAAACCATGTATAAATTTACCAAAAAAGATATCATGCCTCTTCAACGAGAGCGTGGCATGGTTGCTTTATCTGATGTTGCACCTAAATTATTGTTAACAACAACGGCCGATTGGGAAGCAAAATCGTTATGGTTTTATGGTGTAAATGAAGATTTTGGAAGCTTCGAGTCGACACCCGAAATTGATAAAAAAGTAAAGCAGATACTTATTGGGGCAAAAACGGAAATGGATAGTATTTCGCGATTAAATCATTGGGTTGCAGACAATATAAGATATTCAGGAATTTCAATGGGCGAAGGAGAAGGTTACACTCTGCATAAAGGAGACATGACTTTTACCGATCGTTGTGGTGTTTGTAAAGACAAAGCAGGGATGTTAATTACCTTCCTGAGAGCAGCTGGATTTGAATCTTATCCTGCAATGACCATGGCCGGATCACGAATCGAAAATATTCCTGCCGATCAGTTTAACCATAGTGTAACAATAGTAAAATTACATAACGGACAATATAAAATACTTGATCCTACATGGGTTCCTTTCGTGCGTGAAGAATGGTCAAGTTTAGAACAACAACAAAATTATTTAATGGGAGTACCAGAAGGAGCCGACTTAATGATTACTCCAATTTCTGAACCTGAAAATCATCCCTTAAAAATTACGGGAAATACAAGCATTCTTGAAGATGGATCATTGGAAGGAACAATTACTGTGTTTGCCGAAGGCCAGTCTGATGCTGCTCTGCGTGGAATGTTTACACGGAGTTTAAAACCAAATTGGGATCAGGCATTAGAAGCTGAATTTAGAGTAATATCTGAAGATATTCAAATTCTTGAAATGACATATAGCGATCCTTACGGACATATGGAAGGACCAATGAATATTTCAGTGAAATTCAGAATTCCTGATTATGCAATAATTACTGATCAGGAAATTATTTTTACTCCAATTGTTGCATCAAATATTTTTATGCGTGCTCAGGCTCATTTGTACACAAATACGGATAGTGAAGAAAAAATGTATCCTTTCAGGGATCGTTGCAGTCGTTTGGTTGAATTAAACGAAACCATAACATTACCAGTAATAAGTGCCGCCATTTATTTTCCTAAAGAAAATGATATTGATGGAACGGCAGCTTCGTTCAGTGGAAATTATAAAATTGAAAATAATCAATTGTTATTATCTGAAACAATCGTAATTAAAAAACGATTGTTTGAAACTGAAGAATGGAGTAATTACAGATCTGTAATTAAAGCACAGCAAAAATTTGCTGACGAAAAAGTTATTTTATCAAGATAAAAATATTAAACAGAAATATCATGAAATATATAAATATAATCAGCCTAATCATCATAACACTCATTGTTAGCTCTTGTAGTAATAATGAGCTAGAAAAGGATAATGATGCTGTATATAAGTCGATCAAAAAAATATATACGCTAAATAACGATGGATCTATAGACTATCAATATCAGCATGAATTGAAATATATTACTCATTTATCTTTTAACAGACTCTTTGGTGAGTCATTTATTGTATACAATCCAGAACAACAAGAACTAAAAATTAATAAAGCAGAAACGAAGATGGTTGATGGTAAAATTGTTCCATCACCGGAAAATGCTTTTAACGAAGTGTTGCCGCATTTTGCAGATGGAGCACCGGCATATAATCATTTTAGAGAAATGGTTGTTACACACACAGGTTTAGAAACCGGATGTACTGTAAATTTTGATTATGAGTTAAAGTCAAAATCCGGCTATATGCCATACTTTTCTGAAAATATTATTCTGCAAGAAATTGTTCCTGTGGAGAATCTGGAGATTATTGTAAATGTTCCCGAAAATGCTGAATTAAACTTTAAACTTGTAAATATTGAAACCGAAGCTGTTGTTACAAAAAAAGAAGGATTCACGCAATACAAATGGAAATTCAAGAATCTGGGAAGTGAGAAATTTGAAGCAAATCAAGCACATGACCAATCCTTTTTACCAAGATTAATAGTTAGTTCGGTATCGTTGAATGATGCTCTCTCAAATGTTTATTCAGCAGATGACTTAACACTTACCGACGATATTAAAAATCAGCTTAGAGAAAGAATTTTTGGAATTAAAAAGGGAATAAACATTATTGGAGAATTGCAAAGACTTGTTGGAAAAGAATTAAACAATATGGATATTCCGCTTGAATATTCTTCTTACTCAATAAGACCCTTGAATGAGGTTTGGAGCTCGAACAGCGGAACCAATGTTGAGAAGATATTTCTTTTGAACGAATTTATAAAATATCTGGGTTTTGAAAGCAAGATAATTATGGCTATCCCTCCATCCTTTTATGACAAGAATGTTGGATGTTTAAAGGATCTTGGGCATTTTTATATTCAGCTTAATGTTGATGGAGAAGATTTAATCATCTCAACAAATCCTGATCAGTCCAACAATTTAGCTTTCGAACTTAAAAAAGCTGGCATTTTGGATTTGGAAGGTAATTCAGTTAATCTTCCTGATTTTGTGTACGATCTTGAGTCATATATTTCAACTAGTGGGAATTTACAGATTGATGAGTCGGGTAATCTGACAGGTAAAGTAACCCTAAAAGTTCAGGGGGTTAAAAATCCATACTTAAATTATCTAAAAGATATGGAGAATGCAAAAGAAATAGCAAGCTCCATGTTTTCTGCAAAAGCAATTACTGATTTTAAGGTAATTCAGTTTGATAATTTAAAAAGCGAACTTGAGGCCCAAATTGAAAAAAAAGAAATATGGAAAAATCAGGGTGATTATTATTTTGTAACTGTTCCTTCTTCAGATTATGGAATAAAAGGTGAACATATCCGGACCTTATTAAATGAAAGACAGACTCCATTTAAATTATCATCTCCAATAAATGAATCCTATGGTTTTGATATTTCAGTTCCAGAAGGTTTCAGTTTTATTACTCCGATTAAAGAAGAATTGAGCAATGAAATAGGCTCTGTGATTATAGAAACCAGTTTTGCAGATCATAGTATTCACATTGTAAAATCACTAAAAATTAATAAAGAAGAAATAAGTTCTGCCGAATACAGCAGTTTTAAAAAGCTTTTAGATATTTGGAATAAGAAAACGTATAATGAGATAATTTTAAAGAAAAATGTAGTTGAGTAATTATTTTAATAACTAGCTAAGAAAATAATAAAGTTGTTCATGCTTCGATAAACTCAGCATGAACAACTTTTTATTAATTATAGGTCACACTGAGCTTGTCGAAGTGTGTTCCTTTTTAAAAATTCTTACTCTTTTTCATAGCTACTAAAGTACCTCATAAACTGAGCACGTTCATAAATCATTGGTTTTTCAATCCTCTTTAAACTAAGTTTTCCAATAACCTCATCCAATGATGTGTATCCTTTTCCCACCATCCAACTTTCCATTTGCTGTAACATTAAACCAATATGTTTAGCCGAATTTTTGTAAAGTGTTGAAGCAACTTGCACTGCTTTTGCCCCTACCATAAGGTTTTTTAATACATCGTATCCATCAACAATTCCGGTTGAGGCGGCTAAATCACAATTTACTTTATCAGAAAGTATCCCAATCCAGCGCAAGCACATAGCATTTTCTTCTGGCAAACTAAAAATTCGTGATGAAACAATTTCCTCTTTATCCAAATCAACATCGGGACTATAAAATCTGTTAAACAAAACCATTGCAGAAATATCTTCATGCGACATTTTTATGAAACTATCGGCCATTCCGGAAAAATACGAGCTTAGTTTAATTGCAATTGGGAGGCCTGTGTTTTTTCGCACAGCCCGGATAATATCAAAATAAATTTCTTCAATTTCCTGACCTGAAAATTTCTGATCACCAGGTAAAATAAACATATTCAATTCAAGAGCATCAGCTCCGGCAGACTCAATTCGCTCTGCAAAATCAACCCATTTCCCAACTGTAAAACTATTCAAACTTGCTATAACAGGAATTTTAACCTGCTGCTTAGACTGCTCAATAAGTTTTAAATAATTATCGAGATGATGTTTTCGTGTGTAGTAAGAAATATAATCATCAGCATCGCCATAATTATTATAAATATTTGATTCCGTTACATTATCTATTTCCATCAATATCTGTTCTTCGAACAATGATTTCAAAACCACGGCTCCCACTCCATTTATTTCCAGATTTTTAACTTTATCTGCAGTATCAGTCAATCCTGAACTAGCCGCAATGATTGGATTTTTAAGTTTAAAACCCATGTAATTTGTTGAAAGATCTGCCATAATTCGATTTGTTTAAATTTCTATTATTATCATGTAACAAATTATTTGAAATAAATGTTTTAAACAAAGCAATAATAAAGCCCGACAAACGTCCGGCTTTATTTTTGTAATTAAGTGAATTTAATTATCCCTAAGAATATATTCGTCGTATTCGATTTCGAATCGAAGTTTGTGTTTTGCTTCTTCCTGAGCTAATCCCAAAAAGATCTCCTTTATATTTTGGTCAGTTATTTTTTGAGCCAGGTCGGTATAAAGTTTAAATGCTTTCTTTTCCTTTTTCATTGCAATGGTTAATAAATCTTGATAGGTCATGTCGGGTTTAGTCTGAATATCGACAGTATAATCTGCCATTTTCATATCTAATACTGATTCTGCGGTCAATCCGGTTTTTTCAGTATCAACTACGATTTTGCTTAATTTAGTTTTATGTCCAAGTTCTTCGGCTGCAAATTGTTCCAGAATTACTTTCAATTCATTAAACTTTACTAATCCGGCTAATTCAATATAGAAATCATGTGCTTCTTGCTCCGATTGGATTGCGAAATTTATAATCTCCTGAGGTGAATTAAAATTTTCCATGATGTATGATATTAATATCTCTTTACTTTTTTATAATCTTTCACTTATCATTAATAAGATTTTTGGAATATTGGAATACTGGATTAATGTAAAGTTAATAAGTGAAAAACCATTATTCCAATAATCCAATATTCCATTTCCAAATTATATATTTGCTTAAATTATCCTAATTTATTTACAATACAAACTATACCAGCAACATTCGCTCGATTGCATCAGCAGCTCTGTGTCCATCGGCAATTGCACTTATTGCATCAGCAGTTTTATTAACTGCATCGCCACCTGCATATACTTTATCAAGTGTTGTTTTATTATTATTGTCAACAAGCATTCGTCCCCTGTTTGTTTCGATTTTATCCAAATATTCCTGTGGTAAAAATCCATAATCAGCTTCTTGTCCAATTGCACCAATTAAAGTGTCAATTTCAAGAACTTGCTCGCTTCCTTCAATTGGGACAGGTTTTGGTCTTCCTCCTTTTTCGTCAGGAACCATTTCTGCCATTAAATACTGAATTGATTTCACTTTACCACCTTCACCAATAATTTCAACAGGAATTGTTTGCGGAATTATTTGTACTCCTTCTTCGTAAGCTCCATGAATTTCTTCAGAATCAGCAGGCATGTCTTCAACACGTCTTCTATAAAGCATATAAACTTCAGCTCCTAGTCGGCGTGCAACACGGGCTGCATCCATGGCAACATTTCCGCCTCCAACAATGGCCACTTTTTTTCCAATATCAACTTTCTTTCCCTTATTAATATCATCCAGAAAACTAATTGCTTGTAATGCTCCCTTTTGTTCTTCTCCTTTAATATTGATTTTGTATGGTTTTTCAAATCCAATACCTACAAAAACAGCATCATGTTTTTTATAAATTTCATCAAAACTAATATCTTCTCCCACTCGAGTTTCATAAACGAACTTAACTCCTATTTCTTCTAAAAATCCTATTTCGGATTCAAGCATATTCATTGGTAATCGGTATTTTGGAATTCCATACATGGTCATTCCTCCACCTTTCGATTTTGCTTCATAAATGGTAACTTCAAATCCACGAATTCTTAAATAATATGCAGCCGATAATCCTGAAGGACCGGCACCAATAATTCCAACTTTCTTACCATTTTCTTCTATTGAAGTTATCCCTAATATTCGTTTATATTCTTCGAACGGAACCTGATCGGCAATATATCGTTTTAACCAACGAATTGCCAGAGGATCGCCTGAATGGCCAACAGCACATACTTCTTCGCAACGATGTGTACAAACACGACCACAGATTTCCGGTAATGGATTGGTTTCATATAATAAACGTAATCCTTCTTCCATATCTCCTTCGCGGACCGCCCTGATATAACCCGGGATATCCATGTGTGCAGGACAAGTAGCAACACACAATCCACATTCTGTGCAACGATCAGCTTCTTTTTCTGCCTGAGCTCTTGAATAACCCCGAACAATTTCAAGAAATGTACCTTCACGTTCGGAAGGTTCCATTTCTTCCATATCCATTCGCTCGGTTGGGATTAAAGTATAATCGGGTTTTTTCCAACCCAAATCGTTGTTATCCCATTCCTTTTTATCAACACCCGGAATATATCTAAAATCTTCGGGATCGTTACTAACCCAGGTATATTCATTCGACATAGTTAACGAACCGGTTGTACAAACATCAACACAAAGTGCGCACCAGCAGCAACGTCCATAATCAACCAATGGACGTAATCCGCTATCACCATTTTTTGTATCAACATTGGCCACAGCAACTAAATCAATTGCTTCGTTTTCGCAAATGGTTTCGCATGTTCCACATCCGATACATTTTTCGATATCGTTTTTATGAAAGCCTCTATATCGTGGTGCCCCCGGACGCTCAGTTAAAGGATCTTTTATAGTAACCGGTTCTTTTAATAAATTGCGCCAGGCGCTAAATGGGGATAATATATCTTTAAGGTTCATCATTTACTTGTATTTTATCAAATAATTCTTTTCTTTTTCTTCTTTATACAAGCTTTTAGCTGCTGGCTATTAGCTTTTGGAAAATATAATCAACATCTATCTTTCAATTTCGGGTGGACAGGTTTGCAATGAGACCATGGTTGCTGCTATATCAGAAATATTTGAATTAACAAGCATTTTTTCAAGCAATGATACTGCATGCGTATAACTTGGTCCGCGTAAATTTATTCTTCTGGGATATTTACTACCATCCGAAACAATATAAAAACCATACTCGCCACGAGATGATTCTGAGCGCACATATACTTCTCCTTTTGGCACTTGCCAATGCAACACATTTGGAGTTGGTGCTTTGAACTCTCCTTTTTTAGGCATTTTTGCCATAATTTGTCTCAATAAATCTACTGTTGTGATTATATCATTCCAACGAATCCAGGTTCTTGCATATATATCCGAATCTGTTGAAATAGCCGGATCAAAATCCAATTGATCATAAGCCAAATATGGATAATCCAAACGAACATCTTTTTTCACCCCTGCACCACGAGCAACAAATCCAACAATTCCATATTTATCGATCCATTCAACCGGAATATGAGCTATTCCTACAGTACGTTTTTTAAATACAGCATTGTCGAGCATTAATCGTTTAATACTAAGCACAAACTCATCAACCAATATGAGGTTTTCTTCCAATCTTTCCTTAAACCCATCGGGTAATAATCCACGAACACCGCCAGGTATCATATACATGTGATAAATTCGACCGCCAGTTAGTTCCTCGAAACGATCCAAAATTAAATCACGCAAATAAACTCCCCACTGCACACCTAATCCCAATCCCACAGTACCTCCTTGTGCAGGAACGATTCTAAGTAAAGCTTGTAATCTGGACATTTCTAAAACCAGGGTTCGTAACCATTTAGCCATTTCAGGAATTTCAATACCGGCAAGTTCTTCAATTCCCGCAGAAAGGTTGTATTCATTTGAATCTGATTCAGGCACACACATTCGAACAACAGTAGGGAAACACTGAATCCATGTTCTACGTTCGTACAATTTTTCGAATCCACGATGAAGGTAACCAACGTGTGTTTTGGACTCAAGAACCTCATCACCGCTAATTGTCAATTCCAACGACATATTTCCGGTTACTCCCGGATGATTTGGGCCGTGCCAAATTTTCACCAACTTATGTGAATCAAAATCAAATTTTCCATCTGGCCCTGCCGTTGGAAATGCACTTCTATCTGGTGTCCAATGAAACATATTCTTTTTACTCATTTGGATATAGCTTTTTTTTCATGTGCTCAGCCGGATCGTTTGTGCTTCGTCCCGGACGAGGGAAATAAGTTTCTTCTGAATATTTTTTAGTATCAAAATCGCGACGCATAGGAGGAATATTATCCCAACCTTCCAATAAAAAAGGTTCATCCACTCTTGGGCTACCTGGAAAATCGATCCCAAACATTTCTTTTAACTCGCGCTGAAAGGTTGCAACATGTTCCCACAAATGATGTGCAGAATCCATGGTAGCATTTTCTCTTTCGATAAATGTCCTTACTCCAATATCCAATTTTTTTGATGGATGATTTAACATGTAGGTTAGCTGAAACTGACCTTTCTCAATCCAGTCAACAGCAGTAAGCAAAATGAAGTTTGTGAATTTCTCAATATCTTTTAAGTAAGTAACCAGCTGAATGGTATCCTTTTTCTCAACAGAAATAAAGTATTGATTTTCTCTCTGCTCAGTTACTTCAGATATTTTGAATTTTTCCTGAATATTATTTATTATTTCTTTCATTTTTTGACATTTATCTTTCTTAATGATTCATTGCGACTCTGCGTCTTAGCGGTTTTTTATTTCCACCGCAAAGACGCCAAGACGCTAAGTCTATAAACAATCTATTACCAATTGTAATCAGGCATATTCCAGTCTTTTATAATCTTCTTTTGATTTGCTTTATACCAATCAAAATTTTCAGCATATTGATTAGCACCTTCGCCTTTCCCTTCTCTGATTCGTTTTTTCAACTCCATAAATCCGGCAAGTAATGCTTCTGGACGAGGCATACAACCTGCAACATAAACATCAACAGGCATATAATGATCTAATCGGTTTATGGTGTTATAGCTATCCCAATACATTCCACCGTTAATAGTACAACTACCCAGTGCCATCACAAACTTTGGACTTTGCATTTGCTCGTAACTTCTGATAGCTCTTTTTAAGGTTTTTACACTTAAATAACCCGAAATAATCATCAAATTGGATTGTCTTGGAGTAGGCCTTTGCTGAACGCCAAAACGATAGGCATCAAATCGGGGAGTCATTAACGGATATATTTCAATACTACCACAACCTGTTCCAAATCCTAAAACCCAAATAGATTGCGAGCGTGCCCAGTTTAGAAATTTCTCAACTACTTTAATGGTATTTGGAGCATGAGGTTGAGGTTTTGCATCACAAAAATAATCGTTTAAAGGATCAACAATAAATGTATTTCCATCAGGAGCAGTAACTTCTCTTTTATAATTTTCAGGTTTCAGAAATTTATTTTCTTCTGAGTTATCTGGTTGTATTATCTTATAATTTTTCTCTTCAGCCATAACAAATACTTTAAACTATATGAATATAATTGCCAGAATTCCTAATGCAGTTGGAAGATATAAAAACCAACGAATAGATTGATCGATCCTGTAACGTGGGAAAACTGCACCTACGAAAACCGGGTAAAAATAAATTAGGAATGCTTTAATGAAAAGTATACCCCAATTTGTAGCACCCCCAAAAAATAGGTTCATAAATAGAATAGCTTCCATTACCCCTAAGATAACCCTATTGGTTTGTAACATTCCAAGAAACGTTCCATGGAATTCAGTTGGTGGCCCTAACGGATTTTCTTGTGGGGCATTAACTACATTAAATGGTGCATACATCATCATTCCTAAAAATGAGAGCATTGCTGCTCCCGTAGCCAATGGGTTGGTCATTAAAGTCCAATGCATTATTCCACCTTGCTGTGCAGCTACAATTTCTGTTATTGATAAAGTTTGGTATTGAATTGCAATTGAAATTACAGCTAATGTAAATGGAACTTCAACGGTAGTAAATTGCGATAAACCGCGAGTAATACCAATTATTGAATATGGATGACCCCCTTCGCCTGCACCTAATGCCATGCCCAACATTCCAATGAACATAAAATACATAATAAGAATTAAATCACCGGCCATGGAGTAGTTCGAGAAAATCTCATTTCCGAAAATCAGCGGCATAAACAGGAAAATTCCTACACCACCTGATAATCGGAATACGGGACCTAAATAAAACATTACACCATGCGAAAATTGAGAACGGATTGCATAATTTTTAATTAAATCGATATAGGGTTGATAAAAAGGAACACCTATTCTTTTTCCAACACGGGCTGTTATTCTTCTTAAGACCCCAGCTTGTAATAAACCGTAGTTGATAATGATAAAAAGGCCTAATAAAACATATACTATTTTCATTTAACTAAATTTTAGAATCCACCATTAATGAATAAATAAAATGCAACTACATACATTACAATGTGTAAAGCATAAGTTTGTCCATTCCCTGTATAAAATTTTCTAATCTGATCGCCAATTGCATGAAATGATTCGTAAATGAATTCCCATGAGTTTGTAATAAAAGGAGCAGCAAGAAAACCTAAAGCCTTATTATAAGGAGCATACATATTGTGTGCATAATGCGTTGTTTCTGGGCGTTCAGGACGTTCAGCCTGAAATACAATATTGAATTGTTCAACAACTTGAACTTTTCTGCTCATTAAAAATAATATGATGAAAATTACTCCAAACATACCAGCAAAAACCATCATGATTTGAGTAGCATCCCAATAACCTAAACTGGTTGATGCTGTTGTGCCAGCCCAAACTAAACCTTCGCCTGGGAAATACATGCTTAAATATAGACCGATGGGTTCTAATATAATTTTTGGATAAACAGAAATAATCATAATTCCAATTATTAAAACAAATTGGGGAATTAACCACCAAACAGATGTTTCTTTTAATTTACGGTGATTATCTTTTATAGGACCTAAGAAAATATTATGAATCAATTTGAAACAATATAAGAATGCAACTATACCTGAAAAGAAAACGATTGCACCCTGAAAGTACCAACCTTTTAAAATTACTGCATTGTAAAACATCCATTTACCTGCAAATCCCACTAATGGAGGCATCCCGGCTAAAGTAATAATTCCAATCAATACGGAAATAAATGAAAGAGGCATTCTTTTTATTAAACCACCCATCTCATAAATATTCCGGGTTTTGGTTCTGTAAATAATCCCTGCTACCGCTAAAAACAATAATGCTTTATATAAAAAATGAACGATAGAGTATGATATAGCTGTTAACCATCCTAAATGCGACATCATGGATAGACCAAAAAGAATATAACCCATAATTCCAATACTTGAATAAGCTACTAGTTTTTTTACATCTTCCTGGTAAATAGCCAACATATTTCCTATTAGAGCACTTAAAGCACCAATCCATCCTAAGATATAAGGTATATTTGAACTTGCAGCATTTTTAAGACTCATCGAAAGCATTAAAATAATTAACCCGAAAACTCCAGATTTTACTAATATTGATGAAATCATTGGTGTAACATCATCATCAGCTTCGGTATATGAATCGGGCAACCAAATATGAACACCCAGGCTCGCTATTTTTACCAGGAATCCAACAGCCACTAAAATATATACCCAGTTTGCATAAATTAAAACATCAGCTAACGCATTTAACGATATGCTGCCGGTTTCAAAATAGGCTAATCCAAAGCCGATAAACATCATAAATGCACCAGCCATGGAGAAAAGAATATAGCTAAAAGATGTTTTCTTAGCATTCTTTCCACGAATAATCAATAAATAAGATGCAAGAGTCATCATTTCCCATGCAAAGAAAAACTGAAATGTAGTTCGTGCTTCGATCAAACCAGCCAGACCTGAAAACATTAAAATTACCAAAGGATAAAATCCTCGACGTTTGCCCTTGAATGTGAATCCCGGAAACAATAATAAAATGGCTCCAATTAAAAATATGAATCCGAAAATAATTCGTAAAATATCATTTTCGGGAATATAGGTTTGATAAATTAATACATATGAATACCAACTTACAGTGGCAATTGCCATGATATTTTTGATAAATACTGGTAAAAAATCCAAAGCAAATAACAATAATGCTATAGCAAAAGGAATAAAGTATTTAACACTCATTAATCCAGACCATCTTGCAGTTAAAAAGCTAAACATTAAAATCAGGAATGATGAAATGACAGCAGGAAATATTTTATGAAACTTCACTATTAATTCTTCGGAATTCTCATTATTCATTAAAGTTTTACCAAACCAACGCAACAGATAAATGGCTTCGAAGAATGATCCCAGAAGAATGATTGCAATCCATGTAAAATTACCCGAATGTGCAAGATTCATGATCAATTCCCACTTCCCATAGAATGAAGGAAATGGCGGTAAACCAAGTAAAGTGAGCATGAACACTCCAGTTAAGACAATTAATCCCGGTTTATTTTTAATGATATTCCATTGACCTATTTCATCTTTATTTATTATTCCGGAAATCCAGAATAATCCTGCTTTTGCTAAATAATGACTAATTAAAATTGAAAAGAAAACAAATTCAAATTTATCGCCAAGATCTTTTGACAAGCTCATGATTATCATTAGTAAACCAACTTGTCCGATAGAAGAATAACCTAAAATACGGTTGGCATTTTTCTGATTAATTCCTAAAAAGTTTGATCCTAAAAAGGAGATCACACCGGTTATACCTATTGGCAATAACCAGGCATCGCCACCTATGGGCAATAATTTATATAAAATAAATAATGAAGTAGTTGCAACGGCTCCTGAAACAATTGCTCCAATTCCCGGGGTTGCCGACTGATAAACATCAAGTGCCCATCCATTTGCCGGAAAAGGTTTCAATTCGAGAACAACAGCTATTAAAATCAAGAATACGGCTACTGAACCTCCTTTTACAAAAAGCAGGTTTGAATCAACCATATCATTAATAAATAATGAACCACCATAGTAATATGCTGCAATAATTCCAATCAGCAATATCTGACTAATAATACCTGAAGCAATCAGGTACTTAAACCCAGAACTTATGGCATCTTGTTTCTTTTCTAGAATAATCAAGCCGACTAATGTAATGCTGCTAATTTCAAGAAATACAAATAGATTAAAAATATCTCTTGTCATTACTACAACATTCAATCCCATAAAGAGCAGCATAAAAACCATCATCATATTTGCCCCTTTTTCTTTCAAGTGATCAAATAGATAAATTGCTGAAAGTAATCCTAAGACATTAATCATTGTTAGAAAAACTGCTTCATGAAATCCCATTTGCAAACTAATTGAGAATGGAGGTTTAAAACCTGCAGTAAATATTTGAATAGTTTCTTGCTGATGACTTAAAAACGCATAAAGCCACTGACCCGAAATAAAGGTCACGAAAGCCATAGCAAAAAACATCAATCCAAAGCTTATATTGCGATTCGCTTTTTTAAAAAATCCAAGTGAAAAAGCTGTACCTAATGAAATTGCGATAATATATATTGGTCCTACCATTTTAGATCTTTATAATTGTTGATTTCCAATGATTTTTTATTTTGATACATTTTTAAAACATATGATAGCATCAAAGCTGTAATACCTAATCCGATAACAATTGCAGTTAGCACCAAAGCCTGTGGTATTGGGTCAACAACTAATTTGGCGGCATTACGTATATCAACAGCCTCATCGAGTATTGGAGCAGTTCTATATTTAATATAACCAATACTTACCATAAGGATATGTGTTCCTGTATCGAATAAGGCAAACCCGATAACTATTTTAATCAGATTTTTCTGTGTTAATAAGCCCCACAGACCTACAAGGATAACGAGAATCCCAACGGTAAGCCCTATGTTTTGTATATTGAGTTTTTCCATCATGCTTCGTTCTGATTTTCTTTAAGACTAAGTGCTATTCCTGTTAATTCAGATCCCACTTTAAGACCAACAAAAATGTAAATGATTGGTATTGCCCCTGCGCTAAATAAGGTTCCGAATTTACCTAAGCCAATGACATTATTATCTAAAAATCCACCTGCAAATAAAACCCCTGCAAGACCCATCAATACAAATCCCACACCTGATATTGATTCGATAATATTGATTAATTTATGACCTATTTCTTTTTTAGGTTGTGCAATAAACATTAAAACTAAACCTGACGCAATAATTGCCCCTCCCTGAAATCCTCCCCCCGGAGATAAGTGTCCGTTAATAAAAACATAAACACCAAACAGAATCATAATAGGTACCAAAACCTGTGATGCAGTATTTAAAATCTCGCTGGTATATTTTAGGTTTCTTTCTGTGTTATCAGTATTTTCAATTTTTAAAAAGAACCCAACGATAGCCGCTGATAAAAACAAGATTGTCACTTCACCAAGCGTATCAAACCCTCTATAAGTAACAACTACGGCTGTAACAATATTTGCAGAACCAACCTCAGCAGGTCCATTTGCAACATAATGGTTTGCTATTTGCCCGAGGTCAACATTCCCTGTAAAACCTGCAAAAAGATTTACAAGAATCATAGCTACTCCGATAAGTATCAGAAAAATGAATGCATTTTTAACCATTTTGTCTGTTTATTTTATTTAGAACATAAAAGAAAATAATGGTAGACAATCCACTACCAATTGCCGCTTCTGTCATTGCAACATCAGGAGCAGCTAATATTAAATACAATACCGAAGCAAAAAGACTTACTGCTCCTGCTGCAATAATTGCAACTACAATGTTCTTGTTTAAAACGGCCATTATTGCCAGAACAATAATCAGTATTCCAAGAAATATGGCCAGAATTATATTAAGCATATTATTCGTTTTTGGTTTCTTTTTTAAATAATTTCTCTGCATCTTTTCCATATAAATCGATCACTGTTTTCTTAAACATTGGTACTTTTATACAGTATGCTGCGCGTGCCAGCACGTGAGATGAAACAGGATTGGTCATTAAGATAAAAATGATTAATAGAATTAGTTTGCCCCACCATTCCGGCATAATAAAAACTAAGCCAAAAAAAGTAAGAAAGGTTCCTAATGTAGATGCTTTAGTTCCGGTCTGGATTCTATTAAACACATCGGGCATACGAACTAATCCTAATGCACCGAGAAATAAGAATACAGATCCAATTAAAACTAAAAATGCGCCAATGATTTCTACTATTGAATTTTCCATAATTATAATCCTTTTTCAAAATAACGTGCAACAATAATAACCCCAAGGAAACTAAGCAGGCCGTAAACCATTGCAACATCCAAATAAATAATTCTATCAGAAAACTTTGCAATTAATCCTATTAAAGATAAAGAGCTTACCGTCATTACATCGAAAGCTACTAATCGATCAGCGGCAGTTGTTCCTTTAAAAAATCTATAAAGAGTTAACAAGATTGCTAACATCATTATAAGTGCTGCAATAAATAATATTTTATTAACCATATATTTTTACAAGTATATTTTCAAATTTTTTTACAATTTTCTCTGTAGCAACATCTATATCCAGCGATTCAACATTTATCCAATGAATATATAAAATGTCTTTTTCAATATCTACAGTTAATGTTCCCGGAGTTAGGGTAATAGAATTTGTAAGTATCATACGGGCCATTTTTGACTTTAATATTGTTCTTGTTTTTACAATCCCAGGATTTATTGGTAGAGATGGTTTTAAAACTATTAAAGCAACCTGGATATTCGATTTTATAAGCTCCCAAAAGAATACCAGCAAATAAATAAGCGTATAAAAAAATGCAGTTGGGGTAAATTTGAATTCGTTCAGAACATCAGTTCTCTTTCCAAAAATAATGGCGATTACAAATGATAATACGAATCCAACGGCGATTACTTCAAGTTTAAAACTATTATTTATAAGAAACCAAATAATCATTAAAACTATGAATATTGCAAATTGGTTTTTAATCTTCATATTTTGGTATTTATTTTTATATATATTTATATATTTAGATTCTGACAAATCTACAATACAAAATCTGAAATTAACTCCATTACTTAGGTATTATACAATATCTTTTACGCATACATTTATCTATTTATTTATAGACTTATGTTTATTTTAATATTGTTTTATCTTTGCGCTTAAATGCATATTTTTTTATATCTTCCTTATCATTTATCATTTAATTAATAATGAATACATCTCAAGCAACAAAATGTGCCGAATGCAAGGAAAAGTCTCTCTGTTTTAAGCAATTAAACGAAGATGAATTAAACCTGACAAACGTAAATAAAGTACAAATTCAGTTCAAAAAAGGAGAGATTATTTCAAAACAAGGTTCCTTTGTTACTCATATTATGTATTTAAAAAATGGTTTTGCAAAAGTTTATAAGGAAACAGACTTAGATCATAATCTTATTTTGGATATAATTCCTGAAGGAAAATTAATTGGATTAACTTCTTTATACAATAATGATAATATTGCACGATTTTCGGTGGCTGCACTTGAAAATTCAACTGTTTGCTCAATTGATAGAAATACAATTGAGAAATTAATCCAGCAAAATAGTCAATTTGCTAAAACTGTAATTTCATCTTTAAACGAAGAGTCCCTTCAGTTTTATGATAAAATGGCAAGTCTTACACAAAAACAAATGAACGGAAGGGTTGCAGATGCTTTAATCTATTTATCTGAAAGTATACTTAAATCTCCAAAATTCAAAATGATCCTTTCAAGGAAGGACCTTGCAGATTTTACCGGCATGTCAATGATGAGCGTTGTACGCACTCTAAAGGACCTTAAAGCAGAAGGAATTATTGAAGATGAGAAAGGATTTATTGAAATAAAAAACAAAACTTTTTTAAAACAAATTAGTCAAAAAGGATAAATTAGGTGCTTGCATTTCAATGCTTAACGCCAATATGCAAATTCAAATCATTCGCTCTGTTGACAAACATCAATTCATGATAAATGTCATTTATTCACTAATTTATATATGTTTATAAAAAAATAAAATTATCTTTGCGGCACCTATTCAATAAGGACAAACACAATTTTTTAAGGGACAGAATTATAGTATTTTACACTGGAAATTTTATTTTTTAATTCATTAGTGTTAATTTTTTAACAAATAGAGTAAACAAATTCGATTATTATTAGTTTTAAATATTTAAGAAAGAATACAAGATAATTTCATAATAATTTATAAATTTATTTAATACTAAAGAAAAATTAATATAACAACTTAGCATGTCGAAAGTTATCAAAATCAAAAAAGGTTTGAACATTAGTATGCTTGGTACTGCCGAGAAAATTATTAAAAAAGCAGACCATGCAGATTTTTATGCAGTAAAGCCTACCGATTTCCAGGGAATTCGCCCAAAACTAGTTGTTAAAGTTGGTGATAAGGTAAAAGCCGGCACACCACTTTTTTATGACAAGTTTCAGCCAGAAGTGCAGTTCACCTCTCCTGTAAGTGGCGAAGTAACTGAAATTAATCGTGGCGAGCGAAGAGCAATTCTAGAAGTTGTCGTTAGAGCTGATGCTACAATTGAATATGAGGAATTCAACGTAGGTGATCCTAAAAATCTTTCAAAAGAGAAAATTGTAGAAGTTTTGCAAAAAAGTGGATTATGGCCAACCTTAAGGCAACGACCATACTCAACCATTGCAAATCCTAAAGATTCACCAAAAGCAATTTTTATTTCTGCTTTTGATAGTGCACCCCTTGCTCCTGATATGGATTACATCGTTAAGGATTGTGTAACTTGTTTCCAAAAAGGGATAGATGTTTTATCAAAATTAACCGAAGGAATAATTCATCTTAATATTAATGCGGATTATCCTGCTGCTGAAACTTACACAAATGCAAAAGGAGTTCAAATAAATAAGTTCACAGGGCCTCACCCTGCTGGAAATGTTGGTATACAAATAAACAAGATAGACCCAATTAACAAGGGTGATATTGTTTGGTATACTTATCCTCAGGAAATTGTTTCTATAGGCCGGTTATTTGAAAAAGGCATTTATGATGCAACAAAAATAGTTGCACTTACAGGGTCGGAAGTTAAATCTCCTAAATATTATAAACTTATAAATGGAGCGTCAATTAAAAACTTAGTAAGTGGAAATATAAACGATGGAGAGTTAAGATATATTAGTGGGAATGTACTAACTGGTTCAAAAATCTCTAAAGATGGTTTTGTTGGATATTACGATAGCCAGATAACTGTGATACCAGAAGGTAATTATTATGAATTTTTTGGTTGGGCAAAACCAGGATTTAAAAAACATTCAGCTTCTCGTGCAGTTTTCTCCTGGTTAATTCCAGGCAGAAAATATAAATTGGATACAAACTTTCATGGCGGAAATAGAGCATATGTAATGACAGGTGAATACGAGAAAGTTTTTCCTATGGACATTTTCCCGGTTCAGTTAATCAAAGCTATTTTGGTTGAAGATATTGATAAAATGGAACAGCTGGGGATTTATGAAGTTGACGAAGAAGACTTTGCATTATGCGAATATGTTTGTACTTCAAAAACCGAAGTTCAGTCAATTATTAGAACTGGATTAGATTTGATGAGAAAAGAAATGAATTAAATCAGCCTTTGGCCTTTAGCTCTTAACATAAATGAATGATGCAAAAAGCCAACAGCTAATAGCAAATTAAAATAAATCGATTAATGAAATCATTAAGAAGATACATAGACAAAATAAAACCCCACTTTGAAAAAGGAGGGAGATTTGAGAAACTCGAGTCTACATTCGAAGCATTTGAGTCGTTCTTGTTCGTATCGAATAAAGTAACTTCAAAAGGAACTCATATTCGCGATGCGAACGATATGAAAAGAACAATGATCGTAGTTGTAATTGCATTGATACCAACTATTATATTTGGGATGTGGAATGTTGGTTTGCAACACTTTAGAGCAACCGGACAAGAAGGTACAATGCTAGAATTATTTTGGTTAGGATTTATTAAAGTATTTCCAATCATTGTTGTTTCCTATGTAGTAGGTTTAGGAATTGAATTTGCTTTTGCACAATATCGCGGACATGAAGTTAATGAAGGATTTCTGGTTTCAGGGATATTAATTCCATTGGTTTTACCTGTTGATGTTCCATTATGGATGGTTGCTGTTGCTACCGCTTTTGCAGTAGTTATAGGAAAAGAAGTCTTTGGAGGTACCGGAATGAATATTCTAAATCCGGCATTAACTGCACGGGCATTTTTATTCTTTGCTTATCCTTCTTATATGTCGGGTAATGCCGTTTGGACACATGGCATGATGAACGGAGAAGGAATTATAGATTCGTATTCAGGGGCTACTCCACTAGCAGAAGCTGCTGCAGGAAATATTTCTAATCTTCCAAGTGTAGCAGAAATGTTTTTTGGAACAATTTCGGGCTCCATTGGAGAAACATCAACACTGGCCATATTAATTGGAGCTGCCATTCTTATAATTACAGGGATTGGAAGTGCAAGAATTATGATTTCAACGGTTATTGGTGGATTAGTAATTGGATTACTACTTAATATTTTTGCTGTAAATCCATTTATGGAAATACCATTCTGGCAACATCTTTTACTTGGAGGATTTGCATTTGGAGCAGTATTTATGGCAACAGATCCTGTTTCAGCTTCACAAACTCCAAAGGGAAAAATCATTTATGGATTTCTTATTGGATTTCTGGCAATTTTAATTCGGGTAATAAATCCTGCGTATCCTGAAGGTGTAATGTTAGCAATACTTTTAATGAACGTTTTTGCTCCGCTAATTGATCACTATGTGATTGAAGGAAATATTAAAAAGCGATTGAAAAGAGCTAAAGTTAAAGCATAATAAAATAATCTTAAGTTATGAGATCATACAGTAACACATACATATTTATTTTTTCGTCTGTTATGGTAATTATTGTTGCCGCACTTCTCTCAGTCGCTGCTATAACCTTACAGCCATTTCAGAAAAAGAATGTTGAAATAAACAAGAAACAGAACATCCTTGCTTCTGTAAACATTGAAAGTACAGCAAAAGATGCAGAATTAGTTTATGATAAATACATTACAGAAAGCTTTGCTGTTAATTCTAAAGGAGAGATAAAAGAAGGTGTAAGTGCCTTTAATATAGATATGAAACAAGAATTGGCAAAGCCTCTTGAAGAAAGAAGTCTCCCTGTATTTATTAGTGCATTGGACAGTTCCAAACAATACATTATTCCAGTTTATGGAAAAGGTCTTTGGGGTCCTATTTGGGGATACGTTTCGCTAAAAGATGATCTTTCAACAATATTCGGTGCAAATTTTGCCCACAAGGGAGAAACTCCTGGTTTAGGAGCAGAAATTGATACGAAAGCTTTTCAATCTCAATTTTTTGGTAAAGAGATTTTTAACGAACAAGGTCAATTTGTTTCAGTTACAATTGTAAAAGGAGGAACTGCTAATCCTGATTCCAAATATGAAGTAGATGGCATTTCTGGAGGAACAATTACCAGTGTTGGTGTAAGTCATATGCTAAAAGATTGTTTGAGCAGTTACGAACCTTATTTTAAAAACATAAAATCTAATATATAATGAGCGCAGAAAAAGAACCTCTTTTTTCGAGCAAAAACATTAAATTACTTACAGAACCTTTAAATGATAGTAATCCTATCACCGTTCAGGTATTAGGTATTTGCTCAGCTTTAGCTGTAACAGTTAAAGTAAAGCCAGCATTTGTTATGGCTTTATCGGTTATGGTTGTAATGGCAGTTTCAAATGTTGCAATTTCTTTATTAAGAAAGACCGTTCCACCTCGAATCCGAATTATTGTTCAATTAGTAGTAATTGCAGCAATGGTTATTTTGGTAGATCAGGTATTAAAAGCATTTTTATATGATATTAGTAAACAACTTTCTGTATTTGTAGGATTGATTATTACGAATTGTATAATTATGGGTCGCTTAGAAGCTTTTGCGTTAAGCAATAAACCATGGCAATCGTTTTTAGACGGAATTGGAAATGCTGCAGGATATGGAATTATTCTTATCATAGTTGCCTTTTTCAGAGAACTATTAGGTTCTGGAACAGTATGGGGCTTCCAGGTTATTCCAAAAGGTGTTTACGATTTTGGTTACGAAAATAACGGATTAATGATTCTGCCTCCGATGGCATTAATTGTTGTTGGAGCAATTATATGGATTCAACGTGCCAAAAACAAAAAACTTGTAGAATCTAATTAATTAGAAATCATAAAAAATTAAATGATGGAAAACTTAGTTAATATATTTGTCAAATCAGTATTTATTGATAACATGATATTTGCCTACTTCCTTGGGATGTGTTCTTATCTGGCAGTATCAAAAACAGTAAAAACTTCTACAGGATTAGGTATCGCTGTAATTTTTGTGTTAGGGTTTACTGTTCCGGTTGACTATTTAATTGAAAACTACTTATTAAAAGAAGGAGCATTAAGCTGGCTAAGTCCTAAACTTGCCGATGTTGATTTAAGCTTTTTAAGTTTTATCATATTTATTGCAGTAATAGCATCTATGGTACAATTGGTTGAAATGATTATTGAGAAATTTTCACCAACCTTATATAACTCATTAGGTATATTTTTACCCCTAATTGCTGTAAACTGTGCAATTCTTGGAGGTTCGTTATTTATGCAAGAACGTGCCTACAACAATATTGCAGAAGCAACCGCTTTTGGTTTGGGATCAGGTGTTGGATGGTTTCTTGCCATTGTAGGTATTGCTGCCATACGTGAAAAAATCAGATATTCAAATATTCCAGATCCATTAAAAGGCCTTGGCATAACCTTTATCATTACAGGTTTAATGGGAATAGCCTTTATGGGATTTATGGGAATTAAATTATAAATCATTATAAAAGAACTTAGAAAATGATATTATTGACTTCAAATTTTACAGTTATCCTATTAGGAATTGCGATCTTCCTAATATTGATTCTTGCATTAGTTATGGTTCTTTTATATGCAAGAAAAAAACTTACTCCACAGGGAGCAGTTAAATTAACCATTAACGATGAAAAGGAGCTGGAAGTAGATCCGGGAAATACCCTTTTGTCTACATTATCAAATAATGAGATTTTCTTGCCATCAGCCTGTGGTGGTGGTGGAACATGTGCTATGTGTAAATGTCAGGTTTTTGAAGGTGGCGGTACTATTTTACCAACTGAGACAGGCTTTTTTACACGTAAGGAAGCACAAAACTACTGGCGCTTAGGTTGTCAGGTAAAAGTTAGAAGCGATATGAAGATAGGAATTCCTGAAGAAGTAATGGGAATTAAGAAATGGGAATGTGAAGTTATCTCAAATAAAAATGTTGCTACTTTCATTAAGGAGTTTGTGGTTAAACTGCCCGAAGGTGAAGAACTTAATTTCCACTCAGGAGGATATATCCAAATTGATGTTCCGAAAATTGAAGTTAATTTTAAAGATATGGATATTGAAGAACAATTCCGTGACGAATGGGATCAGTACAATATGTGGGATTTAAAAATGAAAAATCCGGAAGAAACATATCGTGCATATTCAATGGCTAACTATCCAAAAGAAGGGAATATTGTAAAACTAAATATTCGAATTGCTACTCCACCATGGGACAGATCAAAAGGAGCTTTCCAAAAAGTAAATCCAGGTATTTGTTCATCGTACATTTTCTCGCGTAAGCCCGGTGATAAAGTAATGATATCAGGTCCTTATGGTGAATTCTTCATTAAAGAAACTGAACGCGAAATGATGTATATAGGTGGTGGTGCAGGAATGGCTCCATTGCGTTCACACATATTTCATTTGTTCAATACCTTAAAAACAGGAAGAAAAGTAACGTATTGGTATGGAGCACGCTCGAAACGTGAAGTTTTTTATGAAGATGAATTCAGAGCAATTGAAAAAGAATTCCCAAATTTTAAATTTTACATTGCATTATCTGAACCAAAAGAAGAAGATAACTGGACTGGTTTAACCGGATTTATTCATCAGGTTTTATATAATGAATATTTAAGTAAACACGAAGAACCTGAAGAGATTGAATACTACTTATGTGGTCCTCCTGTAATGAATGATGCCGTACAAAAACTTATTTACGATTTAGGAATCCCTGATGAAATGTTAGCATTTGATGATTTCGGATAAGAATTAACTCAATACAAATATTTGAAAACCGGTTACTTTAAGTTTCCGGTTTTTTTATTGTTCAGTTATTTCAAAAATATTGTGTCGATCCCAATTAGCCCAGTACTTAATCGCCAGGTTTCTAACAAGATCCCAATAAATATTACTGTCCAAACCGCAAATAATACTTAATTCTTTAATCTCAGCAGCAATCTGGAGTCGGTATTCTTCCTTTAATGAAAGAGTGATTTTCCGACCCATATAATAAAAATCAGCCATTGGAATTCTATTATTTTCGTTTACAGAAATTAAACCATGGCCAATTGTTGCACCGGTACTTACCTGCAAACCATCGTTTAAGCAACTAAATGGGGGTACTAATCCTGCATAAGAAACAATTCGTAATTCATCGTTACCAGCACCGAAATATTCCTTTGCACGAACTCCCATTTTGGCGCCAATCAATGAAAAAACTCCTAAATGTCGATGGAGTTCGCTGGTTAAAACGCAAGCTGCCCACTCCTCTTTTCCATAACTTTTGATTGTAGATTCCATCATGATTTGTATATCTGAAATATAGTCAGAAGTATCCATTGGGAAATCAGATAAAACCTGATTTTGTATTTTTATAATTCTTTCAATTCGATCTATGTAAACCGATGTCAATTTTACCTCCTCCAGTAAACTATATTCAATATCATTTTCTAAAGAACGCTTCGAAAAAATCTGTTTGTGTACTAAATAAAAAAATGCCGACTCATCATAAATCAGTTTTGTAAAAGGACTTGTTGAGATTGATAAACTTCGATGAATATTTTTAGCTAATTGCGATTCGTCCATACCAATTTTATGAATCAACTCTGAGGTGTAAGCTCCAAACGAATCTCCATTTATATAATTTATCTTCAATTTTTTATTGTTAATGTTATTAAATGATAAAGTATCTAGTTGAAAATTAAAGCTTCCTTTTAGATTTTCCTGATTACATGTCCATACAATCTCTTTAATTTTTTCAATTTGTATTGGATTATTTTCAAGATATGAATGTATTGTATTAAGTCCTCCCATATTAGTAAAAGTAACCTGCTCTGTACAATTGTCAAATACCTGATTTAATACATCCATATAATCAACTTGATTTATTTCATTTTGCATTGTTTCAGCCCAATTAAAATTTAATGCTGCATCACAATTACGAGCAATTTGCGTTAAATTTGGGTTTACTCCCACCAGAATCCCTTCCTGGTAATTTTGTTTTAACAAGCTTTTTACTTTCAAATAACCATCCTGAGCATTTACAACTCCATTTGAAGTTATAATAGCCAAAACCCTAATATTTGAGGATGACAACATCAAGTTTATTGCCCTGTAATCATCAAAACCACAATCGGTATCAATAATAACATAATGATCAGGTTTCCAGGGATGGGCCCTGACAGTTGTACTTAAAAGAATGACAAAAATAAAAAGGAGAATTAGAAATCGTTTCATACTTTTACTTCCCGAATTAGTTAAAAAGTTCACTAAAAATACAAATCATTAAACTAAACTTCTTAACTTAGCTTTACTTTTTTACTAAACAACTCAATATGAAAAAGTTAATTTTTATTTTATGTGGTAGTATAATCCTTTACTCCTGCAATCAAAGTCAGAAAACAACCTATATAAGTATAGGAGGTTTTACCCAGGGAACTACATACAATATAACTTATGAAAGTATGGATAGTACTGATTATAAAAAAGATATTGAATATCTTCTGGCTGAATTCGACACATCTCTTTCAACGTATATTCCTACTTCTGTTATTTCAAAAATTAATCGAAATGAATCAACTAAATCAGATTATTATCTGAATATTGTTTTAAAAAAAGCTGAAGAAATTTACAAAATAACTAACGGAGCATTTGATATAACCGTTGCTCCCTTAGTAAACGCATGGGGTTTTGGGTTTAAAAATAAAGAAGAAATGACTAATGCCCGGGTCGATAGTATTATGGAATTTGTGGGATTCAACAAAATTAGTTTTAATGATTCTGTAATTATTAAAAGTGATCCACGCATAATGCTCGATATGAATGCCATTGCACAAGGTTACTCTGTTGATGTTGTAGCCAACTTTCTTGAAAATAAAGGGATAGCAAATTATTTGGTAGAGATCGGTGGAGAGGTAAAAACAAAAGGATTTAATAAAAAAGGCAAAGAATGGAAGATTGGAATTGACAAGCCTTTTGATAATAATTTGATGCCAGGAGAAAACTTACAGGCAATTGTAAAGCTTTCCAATAAATCGCTTGCCACATCAGGTAACTATCGTAAGTTTTACGAATACGATGGAGTTAAATATTCTCATACCATCGATCCGAAAACAGGTTATTCAGTTAACCACTCCCTTTTAAGCACCACAGTTATTGCCGATGATTGTATGACTGCAGATGCATATGCAACAGCATTTATGGTTCTTGGATTAGAAAAAAGTTATGATTTGGTTATGCGATTACCCGGTATTGAAGCTTATTTTGTTTTTAGCGATGAAAATGGAGCCTTTCAGGTGAAGTCAACAGCCGCAATGCAAGAATTCATTGAGACTGTAAAACAATTAAATAACAGCCAATCAAATTGATTGGCTGTTCTACTCTCTATTCTATTTTGATTTCTTTTTATTTTAAAGCTTTTAATCCGTTTTATTTCTTTTTTCATATTCTTTTTTACCAGCATCCAAAAAACTTATAAAATTGTCAATATTCAGGTCATGGCCTTTAGGGTCTACTAAGATCTCCCCATTGTTATCAACTAAAACATAATAAGGCTGGCTATTGATATTATATTTAGAAATCTGGAAATCAGCGTATTTTTTTCCTATTGTCTTTTTTACTTTTCCATCGTATGCTGAAGTTACCCACTCATCTTCAGGAAGTTTCGTTCTGTCATCTACATAAAGTGCAATAATCAAGTAATCGTTTTGCAATCGTTTTAATACCTCCGGATCTGACCATACTTTATTCTCCATTTCTTTACAATTTGCGCAAGCATGACCTTTAAAATCTAATAATACCGGTTTATTTAATGTTTTTGCACAAGCCATACCTTGCTCATAATCGAAATAACCTTCTAATCCGTGAGGCAAATGTAATATGTCTCCATATTTTGGATTTTCACACAAAGAACTTGGTTCATTATTTGTCGTACTTGAAACATTTGTTACCTGCATCTTAGTAAGATCAAATTGCTGAACCGATTTAGGTGGAATCAATGCAGATACAGCATTTAAATCTGCACCAAATAAACCGGGCATTAGGTAGAGTGCAAATGTAAACGATACGATTGCCAAAACTAATCTGGGAACAGTAACAAATGGCACCTCACTATCATGCGAAAATTTAATTTTACCTAAGAAATAAATACCAAGCAAAACAAACAATACTATCCAAATTGCTAAAAATACATCACGACTAAGAATTCCTAAATGATATGTTTGATCAATGTTTGCAATAAATTTTAATGAGAATGCTAAAATTACAAAACCCAGGACAACTTTAACTGAGTTCATCCAACCTCCGGATTTTGGCATACTTTTTAGCATTCGTGGGAATATTGCTAATAAAGTAAATGGTAAAGCAAAAGCAAGACCAAATGCAAACATTCCAATAAGAGGTTCAAGTACATCTCCTGCGGCTGCTTTTACAAGTAAAGCACCAACAATTGGTCCAGTACAACTAAACGAAACAATTACCAGGGTAAACGCCATAAAAAATGAAGCTAAGAAACCCCCTTTATCTACTTGTTTATCAGCCTTATTTGCTAAACCTGATGGTAGAATTATTTCAAACATTCCAAAAAAGGATGCTGCAAATGCAATAAATAAAACAAAGAAAACAGTATTAGGAATCCAGTGCGTACTTAAACCTGTTGTAAAATCAGCTCCTGCGCTTGTTAAGGAAACAATTAGTCCGACACTTGTATATAGCACTACAATTGAAATTCCAAAAATAAGAGCTTTAAGTACTGAATTAAATTTTGATGATTGTCCTTGCATAAAAAATGAAACTGTCATTGGAATCATTGGAAAAACACAAGGGGTTAAAATTGCAGCCAGTCCCAAAACAAAAGCCAAAAAGAAAAATCCCCAAATTGATTTGTTCTCAGTGGCTGGTTCAGGTGTCATTTCTGTTGTTAAATCAACTTTTGGACTTAATGCATCTTCGCTAGCAACCTGAGCAGATTTGGCTCCATCTATTTTTACTTTAAAATCGGGATTAAAATATACACATTTATCATCCTGGCAAACCTGATATTCTATTGAGCCAGTAATTGTAAATGCATCTTTAGTAAGCAGCTTGATTTGTTGAACAAAAGTAGCTTTATGACTAAAATATTTAACTTTTATGTTAAATACCTCGTCCATAACCTCTTCTGGCTCGGGGCTTTCCGAAGGTGTTCCTACCAGCTCGAATTTACCTGATTCATCAAAATTAAATGTAGTTCGAACGGGTCCTCCCTCATCAAAGTATTGTGAGTAAAGATGCCAATTCATATCAATGCTAGCTTCAAAAATAATTTCTGCTGTACCTTCTCCGGTATTTTTACTTTTATATTTCCACTTTACAGGATCAACTAACTGTGCAAAAACACTATACGAAAAAACAAGTAAAACACCTGTTATTAGAGCTATTCTTTTCATAATTTGATATTATTTTATACAAGGCATCAAATTTAATCATTAAGAATCAAATAAAAAATAGATGTATAATAATCCATATCTATATACATAGATATTAACAATTATTAACAGCTAAGCCAATAAAAACAACTTGTAAAATCGATAAGATTAGTCCTTGATTATTTCACCATTTTCATCGAAGAAATGGAACTCAAGGAATTGGTAAGTACTAACAGACTCAACTTTAATCCTTTTCTTGAATTTTAAAAACCATTTGAATTTTTTGGAAAAAAGACCATGATTAATATAACCAGCAATATAAGGATGTACTTTTACGGTAAGTTTATTGAAATTAGCTTCGTTAATCAAGAAACTAATGTGGTTTTCAATATCATCAACAAATAAAACGCTTGGAGTAATTTCACCAGATCCCTTACAGGTTGGGCATTTCTCCATTATTTCAATATTCAGCTCCGGTCTTACTCGTTGGCGGGTAATCTGCATCAAGCCGAATTTACTTAGCGGTAAAATATTATGTTTTGTTCTATCGGCAGCCATTGCATCTTTCATCTTCTCATAAACCCTTTGCTTATTATCGCCGTTGTGCATATCGATAAAATCAACAACGATAATACCTCCCATATCTCTTAGTCTCAGCTGCCGTGCAATCTCGTCTGCAGCAGCAAGGTTTACTTCCAATGCATTTGATTCCTGATCTTCACCTAATTTTGAACGATTTCCGCTATTAACATCAATAACATGCAATGCCTCAGTATGTTCAATAATTAAATAGGCACCACTTTTAAAAGATACCGTTTTGCCAAAAGAAGATTTAATTTGCTTATCAACGCCGTAATTATCAAAAATTGGTTCAGCACCATCAAAATGCTTAACTATTTTCTCTTTTTCAGGAGCTATGGTATTGATATAATCTTTTAGCTCGTGATAAACTGTATCTTCATTAACAAAAATATGATTGAATGATCCATTTAGAACGTCACGAAGTACTGCTGATGTTCTGTTAAGTTCGCTTATAACAAGCCGTGGAACATTTCCATGTGTAATTTTTTCGAAAGCTGTTTCCCATTTCTTTACTAATCCACGTAGCTCTTCATCCAAAACAGCTACTTTCTTCCCTTCAGCTACTGTTCGGACTATTACGCCGTAATTCTTAGGTTTAATACTTTCAACAAGCCTTTTTAATCTTTTCTTTTCTTCAGGAGATTCAATTTTTTGTGAAACAGAAACTTTATCTGATAAAGGAATTAATACCAGGTTTCTGCCTGCAATAGAAATTTCGGAACTTAACCGTGGTCCTTTAGTAGAAATAGGCTCTTTTGCAATTTGCACCAGTACCAACTGACCAGATTTAAGAACATCGGTTATCTTTCCGTTCTTGTCAATATCAGGCTCAATCTTAATCTTTGGAATAAACGGAGCTTTACCCTTTCGAGCAAGCGAACTTTTAACAAATTTATTTAATGTAAGAAACTGAGGACCAAGGTCGAGATAATGCAAAAAAGCATCCTTATCATAACCTACGTCGATAAAAGCAGCATTCAATCCTGGCATAATACGCTTTACCTTTGCAAGGTAAATATCTCCAACCGCGAATTGTAAGTTTCTTTTTACTTTGTTTAACTCAACAAGCTGCTTATTTTCTAATAATGCTATGGCTATCTCAGAGGGGGTTACATCAATTACTAGTTCAGTGCTCACGTGTCCTTCTTCAAATTTAGTAATACTTTGGTTACATAAAACAATTTAAACCTAAAGAAGACAAACTTCAATAGGTTCAAATTATTAGTTCGTTTAGAATAATCTAATTATCCTATTTCTTTTTATGACGATTTTTTCTTAAGCGTTTTTTGCGCTTATGAGTTGCCATCTTATGTCTTTTTCTCTTCTTTCCGCTTGGCATATTCTCAAATTTAATATTACTAACTTCTTTTATTGCTTAACGTTATTCTTAACCTTATTTACAAATCTTTTTGAAGGTTTAAAAGAAGGAATAAAGTGCTCAGGAATTATAATTGTAGTGTTTTTAGAAATATTCCTAGCAGTTTTTTCAGCTCTTTTCTTAACGATAAAGCTACCAAAACCTCTTAAATATACATTCTTATCATTTACTAGGGAATCCTTAATAGTTTCCATGAATGCTTCAACTGCTTTTTGAACAGTTATTTTCTCAATTCCTGTGTTCTTTGAAATTTCGTTAACGATATCTGCTTTTGTCATTTTATAAAAACTTTAATTATCAATAATTTAGATCATTTACTTAATTCGAACTGCAAATATAAATGTTTTCTTTTGATTAATAAAATACAAAACGGTTAAATTTGTCAATTAATTGAAAATTATTTTGTTCTGCATTTATGACCAATATTAGCAAAAGCCTTGTAGAATGGTATTCGCGTTACAAAAGAGACCTTCCATGGAGAGAAACAAAAAATCCGTATCATATCTGGGTATCAGAAATCATACTCCAACAAACAAGGGTAAATCAGGGTTTTAACTATTATTATAGATTTATAGATAAGTTTCCTGATATAAAATCTTTAGCATTTTCAAATATTGATGATTTATTAAAAATTTGGCAAGGCTTAGGTTATTATTCCAGAGCAAGGAATATGCATTTTACTGCCCAGGATATTATCAACAACTATGATGGCGAATTTCCTTCGGATTACAGCGAGTTAATTAAACTAAAAGGTATTGGTGATTATACAGCCAGTGCAATAGCTTCGATTTCATTTAACCAGGCAACTCCGGTTTTAGATGGAAATGTTTTTAGAGTTATTGCCCGAATATATGGAATTTCGGAATCAACTCAACGTAATGCAGGGAAGAAACATTTTAAAAAGATTTTACAAGAAATAATTCCAGATGAAAATCCCGGAACATTTAATCAGGCAATTATGGAATTTGGGGCTTTGCAATGCACCCCTAAGAATCCAGATTGTGAGAATTGTATTTTAAAATCAGTTTGTTTTGCCTACACAAACAATATGGTTGCTGAACTACCACTAAAAAAACAAAAGATAACTCAACGAATACGATATTTCAACTACATCTATATTATATATAAGGATTTTACTTTTATTGAGAAAAGAACAAATAATGATATCTGGAAATTATTATATCAATTACCTTTAATTGAAACTGAAAATAAAGTATCAATAGAAAATCTGGAAAAGACTCAAGAATGGAATCAACTCTTTGAAGGACTAGAACCTGAGATCGACATTAACTTTTATAAGAAAAAACACATTCTTTCTCATCAAATTTTAGTAACGCATGTTTATAAAGTAAGAATAAACACCATGAATGATTTTTTATTGAATAATTACTTGAAAATTTATATGTCTACTTTACCAAAGTATGGTATTCCGAAGCTTTTAGAAAATTATCTCAAAGTGGCAAACAAATAATATATAGACTTTGTCTATTTTTTAAAATTTTATAACTTTACATTTGTATAACCAAAAAAAGAAAAAAACATGGGAATCAACAAAGTTATTTTAGTAGGAAACGTAGGAAAAGATCCTGAAGTTAGACATTTAGACAGTGGAGTTACTGTAACAACTTTTTCATTGGCAACAAGTGAAACTTACAAAGGCAAAGACGGTCAAAAAGTTACAAATACTGAATGGCATAACATTGTTCTTTGGAGAGGATTAGCAGAAGTTGCAGAAAAATACGTGAAAAAAGGAAACCCCTTATATATTGAGGGAAAAATCAGAACACGTTCATGGGATGATAAAGATGGTATTAAAAGATATACCACTGAAATTATTGCCGACAACATGCAAATGTTAGGATCTAAACAAGGAAGTGAAGATGCTTCATCATCAGCACCAGAAAATGCTGCAGCTATTGATATTGAAAATATTCCAGCTGAAGAGGACGATCTTCCATTTTAATTACTAAAACCAAAACCATCTACATTGGAAACTGCTGAACCTTTCCCGTTAGCTTTATTTATTAATGCTAATATAGTTATTCAAACAATTGATTTATATACATTAATTAGCATAATTATTTCTTTTTTTCTACTTGTAATTTCTGCTATGATTTCAGGTGCTGAGACTGCATATTTTGGTCTTAGATCAGAACAACTGAAAGAAATTGAAAAACTCCAGGATTTTCGGAGTCGGTTAATCATCAAACATATTAAAAACCCTAAAAAGTTTTTAGCGACATTAACCATAGCTAATAGTTTTACAAATATTTGTTTTATTCTTTCTATGGGAATAATGCTTAATTGGACTTTTGATTTTACAAAATCCCCAACCATTGGATTTATTGTTCAAGTCTCAATTATCGCATTTATTCTTATTCTTTTTGGAGAAGTATTACCCAAGTTTTATGCTAAAAACAATGCCGACAAATACGTAAGAAGAACAGCAATACTGATTATAATACTCGATAAACTATTGCACCCTTTTAGTTTATTAATGATGAATACCACATCGATTATAGGAAGAAAACTTGCGAACATAAAGCAAAATATAACCATTGATGATCTCTCTCAGGCATTAAACTTAACAAGTCATCAAATAACTGATGATGAAAACATATTAAAAGGGATAGTTAAATTTGGAAACATTGATGCAAAAGAAATTATGAAATCGCGCGTTGATGTTTATGCAATTGAAATAGAAACACTATTTAAAGATCTGCTTGCATTCATCATTGAGTCTGGTCATTCCAGAATACCAGTTTATTCAGAAACTTTCGACAATGTAAAAGGAATTTTATTTATCAAAGATTTATTGCCTCATTTCGAAAAGGATAATGATTTTAAATGGCAATCTTTAATTAGAACTCCATATTTTATTCCTGAAAATAAAAAAATAAACGATCTGCTTCAAGAGTTTCAAGCTAATAAAAACCATATGGCAATTGTTATCGACGAATATGGAGGAACAAGCGGGATTGTTACACTTGAAGATGTTTTAGAAGAAATTGTTGGTGAAATAACAGATGAATCTGACGAAGACGAAATTATATATTCCCAGGTAAATGACAACACCTATATTTTTGAAGGGAAGACCTTAATTAACGACTTTCTGAAAATAGTAGATATTGATGATGATTTATTTGATGATGTAAAAGGCGACGCTGATACTATTGCCGGAATTATACTTGAGCTTACCGGAGAAATACCTGCAAAAAACAAAAAAATTGACTTTAAAAATCTTACTTTTACTATCGAATCGGTTGATAAAAGAAGGATAAAACAAATCAAAGTTACGATTAACGAATAATCAAAAAATGCATACACGAAATATCATAACATACATCAGTGTGCTGGTAATTATTGGCTTCTTTATTTTAAGTGGGTGCAAAAAAAAATATACTCCTAAACCTCGCGGATATTTCAGAATTGATCTGCCTGAAAAAAGCTATCAAAAATTAGAGTCCGGTTATCCATACAGTTTCAGTTATCCTGATTATGCCCTTATAAAGAAAGATAGCTCCAACGCACACGAGGAATATTGGATTAATATTGAATATCCAAACCTTAATGGTAAAATACACATTAGTTATATACAAGTTAACAAGAATTTAGAAAAAATCCTGGAAGATACCAGAAAACTTGCATATAAACATACTATTAAAGCAGATGCCATTAATGAAACAATGTTTATAAAACCTGAAAAAAAAGTTTATGGTATTTTATACGATATTGAAGGAAATGCGGCCTCATCGGTTCAGTTTTTCTTAACCGATAGTATAAACAATTATTTGCGGGGAGCTCTCTATTTTAATGTTGAACCAAATAAAGATTCATTAGCACCTGTTTTAGATTTTGTAAAAGAAGATATTATTGTTTTAATTGAATCATTTGAGTGGAAATAATCTGATTTGTAATGGGATTAATACTTAAAGAACGCATTAAAGATGATATAAAGTTTGGACTCTGGGAAATTACAGAGGATTACGAAACTCTTCGATCTAAGCTAAATCTTGACGAAAAAGACATTACGACCGTTGAAGGTTTCAAAAATCACCGCAGAAAATTGGAATGGCTCAGTGTTAGGAACCTGTTAAAGTGTATGATAGGCAAAGACTCAAAAATTGTATATGGTCCTGAACGTAAACCCTATTTGCATAACAATGCCTATAATATAAGCATTTCTCACTCTAAAGACTTTACAGCAATCTTAATGAGCAAAAAAAGAAGGGTTGGTCTCGACCTGGAATATATGTCTAACAAAATAATACGAATTGCTGATAAATTTTTGCGTCCTGAAGAACTGGAGAAAATTGAAAAAGAACAGGAACTATATCATCTCTACTTACATTGGTGTGCAAAAGAAGCATTATATAAAATCTGCGACAAAGTTGATATCAACTTTGTAACCAACCTAAGTATTGAACCATTCAAGCCAAAGGTAAAAGGTCTGATGTCTGGAACTGTAAATAATAGTTATATGAACGAAAAGTTTATACTTACTTATTTTACACTAAAAAATTATTCTATAGTTTGGTGTTATAAATAAATATGACCGATAAGCCAATTATTATTATCTTTATTCTCTCAAACTAATTTTAAGTAATGATTTCTCAACTTATCAATAAGAGTATTTCTAATCACAAAAAGCTTTTTGCATTGCTTATTGACCCCGATCGGCATACTTCAGAATCATTGGTAAACTTAATCAGAAATGCAGATCAAAGCGGTGTTGACCTTATTCTTGTTGGTGGAAGTTTATTAAATAATGATATTCATAAGTCAATTGAATTAATTAAATCTAATACAGATATTCCTGCACTACTTTTTCCCGGAAGCTTAATGCAAATTACCGATAAAGCAGATGGTATACTTCTCTTATCCTTAATTTCAGGCAGGAATCCTGATTTATTGATTGGTAATCATGTAATAGCTTCATCACATATTAAAAGAAGTAAGCTTGAAGTTTTGCCTACCGGCTACATTTTAATTGAAGGAGGAAAATCTACCTCTGTTGAGTATATGAGCAACACCAAACCAATTCCTGCCGGAAAAACAGATATTGCTATAGCTACCGCAATGGCTGGTGAAATGCTTGGCTTAAAATACATATATCTCGAAGCAGGCAGTGGAGCCACAACATCAATCAATATCAATATGATTAAAGGAGTGAAAGAAAATATAAATATCCCTTTAATTGTAGGAGGAGGGATAAAAACTCCTGAGCAAGTTAGAGATGTTATATTAGCCGGTGCTGATATCATTGTAGTTGGCACTGCTATTGAGCAAAAACCTGAGTTGTTAAACGAACTTGTTAAAGTATCTCGCGAAGATTTTTCATCAATATAATCCAGCCCTTTTTTATTCAAATTGAAAAAACATTAAAATCCTTATTTGAAATTAAACCCTGAGTACTAAATGGTGTCTATTATTTGTGCTGTAAAAAAAGCATTTAAGTTAACAAAATGAATCTAGAAAATTTAAATAAAGTCCATCAGGAATTAATAGGCGAAAACTGGAAGCCTTTACTAGCTGAAGGTATGGCTGAAAATGAAAAATATAAAATTTCAAATTTTGGTCGAATTAAGAGCTATAAAGTAGATAAGGAAAATGGTTCTATCATTAAAGGATCCCTATTAAAAGGATATAAGATTCTAAATATCAAGTTAGAAAACAATAAACGAACTACAAAATACATCCATAAGGTAGTGGCAGAATGTTTTATTCCAAAAGATAATATTCTGCAACAATATGTGATTCATCTGGATTTTGATAAAACAAACAATCATGTTGATAATTTAAAATGGGTGACACAAGAAACCATGTTTGCTCATCAGAAAATAAATCCAAATTACAAAAGAGGAACCATTAATTATTCAAAACTAACAGAAACTGATGTAATTCGATTAAAGAAAAAATTAAAACGAGGAAAAAATAAACTATATAAACTTGCCAAAGAATTTGGGATAACACACACTCAGCTCAACCGAATACGAAGAGGCGAAAATTGGGGTCACGTTAAAATTGATTAAAAAAATAAACTAAAAGTCTGACCTTAACTTTCCATTTGAGTCTCACCAAGAAATTCCCTGATAATTTAGGATTTATTTGAGAAATTTATAATAATAAAACTATTAAGCCATTTGAGATTCGCTTTTTAATTTTTATAAGATATTTTTTGTATCTTGGATTTTAATTTTAATCCTAATACAGATGAAAAAACGTTTCCACTTATTGCTCTTATTTATTGTTATTTCGTTAAGTCTTGCAATTCAGAATAATGTTATAGCACAAGAGCATAAAAAAGAAAATACTGAGACAACTGTTCATGCTGACCAGACAATTGCTTCTGAAGAATCTCATGCAGAAGAATCAGGACATTCAGAAAATATGAGTCCATTGTTTTTTCTAATTATCGCATTAATAATTGGAGCCGGAACTCGTCACTTTCTGAAGAAGAGTCCCCTTCCCTTCACAGTTACTTTATTACTTATTGGTCTGATTCTGGGAGTTTTATCCCGCCTTGGATATTTTGGTGAATGGAACATTATTGGATTAAAATTAGATGCAACTTTTATTAGTGATGCTGTTGGTTGGGCAGGACACATTAATCCTCATCTTATTCTTTTTATCTTTTTACCAACATTGATTTTTGAAGCAGCATTTGCCATGGATGTTCATACTTTCAAAAAAACATCTACAAATGCTTTCATCCTTGCTATTCCCGGGATTATCATTGCATTGGTACTCACTGCTTTAATAATTATAGGGATTAAATGGGCTGGAATAGGTATGGACAATTGGACATGGACAATGGCACTTCTTTTTGGTGCTGTTGTTAGTGCCACAGACCCGGTCGCTGTTGTAGCAATTTTGAAAGAAGTTGGAGCAAGTAAAAAGCTAGGAACCCTTATTGAAGGAGAATCTATGTTAAACGATGGAACTGCAATTGTTATTTTTATGGTTCTAATTGCAGGAATAACCGGTGCAGGATCTGATGTCTCTCCAATAATTGAATTTTTCAGAGTAGCAGTTGGAGGTACACTTGTTGGTCTCTTAATTGGATACATCGTTATTGCATGGGTAAAAAAAGTATTTAACGACGCTTTAGTAGAGATTACAGTAATAGTTGCCGCAGCATATATGACTTTTTATGTGGCTGAGCATTTCTTACATGTATCCGGAGTTTTAGGTTTAGTTTCATTCGGATTACTTATGGCTAGTGTAGGAAGAACAAGAATCAGCCCTGAGGTTGAACACTTTCTTCATGAGTTTTGGGAACTTTTTGCCTTTATTGCAAACACATTAATATTCTTGATAGTAGGAGTTGTAATTGCAGATAACATTGTGTTTACAGCAAACGATTTTATAATTTTATTTTTACTTTATATTGGAATTCATATTGTAAGAGCTGTGGTAATTGCAATGTTTTTTCCAATCATGAAAAAGGCTGGATATGGTCTTACAAAGAAAGATTCATACGTGTTATGGTGGGGAGCCTTAAGAGGAGCAGTAGGTTTAGCATTAGCTCTTATTGTAGCTGGAGAATCAAAAATTGATGGAACAATTAGAGATCAATTTTTATTTTATACCGCAGGGATTGTTACCCTAACCTTATTAATTAATGCTACTACAATAAAAGCTCTTCTAAATTGGATTGGATTAACAGATATTCCTCCGGCAAAACAAAAAATGATTTTTAATGCAAGAAATTATTTAAGAAGTACTGCTGAAAATTCAATGGATAAATTAAAAAGTGATCGATTTTTAAGTAGAGCTAATTGGGAAAGTGTTAAAACATATTTACCCGAAGAACCTGAAGATATTGAAATAGTGTTGGATGAAGGAGAGTTTTCCAATTTGTATGAAAAAAGAAGACGTGTACTTGAAAAAGAAAAAAGTAGTTACTGGAATCAGTTTAAAGAAGGTCTATTAGGTGCAATTGCAGTGCGGAATTTATCCGATGCAATTAATGAAATTATCGATTCAGATGGAAAAATTCCATTATCTCAAAGAAAAGATCTTGAGCAACTCTGGAAAACTCCAAAGTTTCTTAACAAACTTCAATCGGTACCAATTCTTGGTAATATTTCACAGCGGTTCTTCTTTGAGCAATTAACAAATAGTTATGATGCCGCCAGAGGATTTGTTGAAGCTCAATATGAAACACTCAAGTTAATTGAGAGTATGACTATTAGTTCTGATTCTGATGAATTAACTATAGATTCTGATTTGGCTACTATTGAAAATGAGATAAATGAGAATAGAATACACGGCTTAACGTTTTTACGAAATCTTAAAAACACCTTTCCGGAAATATATGATTCAATTGCAACAAGACAAGCTATCCGTTCAAACTTGAATAGTGAACTAAAAATTGTTGAACGACTTCAGAAGAAAGGACAAATTGGATCTGACGAAGCTCACAAGATGATTGAAAGCATTGAGGAAAGAATGAAAAAGCTATTAGATTCGCCACCAGAGATTGTACCTCCTGAGAAAGCAAAATTATTACAAGATGTTTCGTGGTTAAAAGAGCTCGATAAAGCTACTTTTAATAAAGTTGTTAGTCTGTTCCAACATAGAAATTATGCGGTGGGTGAAAAAATCATTAAGGAACATGGTCAGGTTGATGGTTTATATGTTGTAGCTCGTGGATCAGTTAAGGTTACAATCAATAAAAAGCTTATCGACATTTTAGGAAAGGGAAGTGTTATCGGTGAAATTGCTGTTCTGACAAATGTTCCACGAACTGCTACCGTAACAGCAGAATCTCCTGTTACGGTACTTCGGCTTACGTCCGTTAGTATGCAACAGGTAATTCATAACAATCAAACATTAGAAGATAAGTTATGGCAAATTGCTGCTCCTCGGTTGGCAGAAAATATAGTATCGGAAATTGAGCCATACAATAAAATGCAACATGCAGAGCTTCAGCGAATATTAACAAAAGGGGAACTGATTTTAGCTAAAAAAGTTAAAAATATTGATCTGGAAGATAAATTGGCAATCCTAATTACTGGGAAAGCAATAAGATCAAACGACGAAAACATCGAAGCTCCATGTTTAATTGATGACAAATCAATAACATTGAGTCGGGATAGCCGGTTATTGGTCTTCTCAAAGGAGTAACCAACTAAAATATTATAATCCAGGAAGCATCAGCATTCGCTGATGCTTTTTTTATATGCTTCAATAAATGCGGGATTTTATTTAGCAACTAATTGTTCCTAAAACCGGGCTAAAAGTATCTCATTTAAAAAAATAATTATTCAATGATTTCAAAAACAGGATTGCCAATTGAAGCATTTGGTGCAGTTATTTTGAGTATCCATGAAATAGTAGGAGCAATATCAACAACTTCAGTTGCTCTGTCTATTCGACTACTTTTTACTTTCCAACCATACCAGATTAATGGAACATGTGTATCGTATTCATATCCCGAACCAGATTTTGTTACGTTACCGTTTTTTTCAATCCATCCTGTTTCAAGATTAAGAATAACATCTCCAGATCGTTTTTGATGAAAACCATTTTGAATCTTTTGATTAATTCCCGATTCAAAATTTGTTGAATTAATAATATGAGCCGGAAGTGCATTTGCCACTCCATTAAACTGCACAAGGAAATTGGCTACTTTATCCTGCAGTTCATTTAAATTTACCCCTGATTCATCAACCAATTGTTGATTGAAATATATTTGTCGTGAATAATATGATTTTATCCATTCTCCGTTCTGATATAAAATACTTAAATAACTATTAAGCAAGGTAACAGCCTTTTCGCCATCAAAAACACCAGCGTTTTGTTTTTTGCTAATAAGATATTCGGGAACATCTGAGACACCTCTATCGGAAGTTATATAAATCAGGGTACTTTCTAAACCTATTTCATCATCAATAAAACGGATAAAATGCTCCAAATCCTGATCTAAACGAAGGAATAAATCTTCCATTTCAACAGAGCGTGGTCCAAATAATTCGCCACTATAATTTGTAGCCGAAAAACTAACAGAAAGAAAATCAGTAAAATCATCTTTACCCAAATTCTCCTCAACAATTGCGGAAACCGCGAAATCTTTCGTATACGTATTTCCGAAGGGAGTATATTTAAGGTATTTAAAATTGCCTGATCTGTTTCTTAAATAAGATAAATCATACGGGAAAGTATAACGATAATTTCTAAATCCAATCTCAAAATTACTATTGTCAGGCAGACTGTTTTTATAATTATTTGCTAATGAATACATACTTGCCCAGTTTTTTCTCATGTACACATCCTGAAATCCTTTTGCATTAAAATTCTTAACCCAGGCTGGCAAAGTATCTGTATAGTAATTTCCTGTTATCCATCCTCCATCGTGATTATTAAGCCAAAATGCATAATCGGCTAATTTACCTCCAGATATCACAGATGAAACAGGATTTAATGATATGCTTATCACTTTTGAGCTGTCATTAGTTGCAAGCTTAAGCTCATCTCCGAGTGTAGATGTCATCATATTTTTTGGAGTATAGTTACCCATTTGAATGATACCATCCATAAGGTTGAATTTCGACTCGTCGGCACAGCCAATCGTTTCACCTGTTAACCGATTGTACCAGGTATCTGATATAATCCCATGATAAGAAGGATTAGTTCCGCTAACAATACTTGCCTGCCCTACACCGTTTTGGGTAATCAGATAATTATGGTAAGTCTGAGTGCAAAAAGAACCTTCGTTTATTATTTTCTTAAATCCATTCTCGCCGAAAGAATTCCAGTATCGAAGAAGCATTTCGTAACGCATCTCTTCAATTACAATACCAACAACCAGCTTAGGGGGCTTATTGAGTTGATTTTGTGCTTGAATATTAACAAAACCAAGAATAAAAGAAATTAGTAATACTGATTTTATTATGTGTTTTCTGTTCAACATTTTTAAGCTATACATTAAAACGAATATGAAGAATATCTCCATCTTCTACGATATAATTCTTCCCTTCAACATGAAATTTGCCTGCTTCTTTAACCTTAACTTCAGAACCTATCGAAATAAAATCATTGTATTTCATAACCTCTGCGCGAATAAACCCACGCTCCAGATCGCTATGAATAGTGCCGGCAGCCTGAGGTGCTGTCATTCCTTTTTTAATTGTCCATGCTCTGTTTTCTTTTGGTCCAATGGTAAAGAAAGACATTAAATTCAATAAAGAGTATGCGCTTCGAATTAATTTATTAACCCCTGGCTCATTCAATCCTGCATCAGATAAGAACTCTTTTCTGTCATCAATATCCTCAAGATCGGCAATCTCAGCTTCCATTTTTCCGGCTATAGTCAAAATTTCAGTGTTCTGATCTTTCAATGCAGCTTTCACTTGCTCAACATATTTATTCCCTGAAATTGCAGAAGCATCATCAACATTACATACGTAAATGATAGGTTTTGCAGTTAAAAGGAATATGTCATCAATATGTTTTTTATCTGAATCCGACATCTTATAATCACGAGCATTTAGCATTGACTCTAAATGACCTTTCATTCCATTTAATACCTCAATACCATGCTTGGCATCCTTATCACCTATTTTTGCTAATTTTTCGTAACGTTGAATTTTCTTTTCAACCGACTCCAAATCCTTTACTTGTAGCTCAAAATCAATTGTTTCAATATCTCTTATTGGGTCAACGGATCCATCGACATGAGGAAGGTTTTCATCATCGAAACATCTTAAAATATGAATTAATGCATCGGTATTACGAATATCTCCCAAAAACTTATTTCCAACACCTTCTCCCTGATTTGCCCCTTTTGTTAAACCTGGAATATCAACCATTTCTACAGTAGCAGGAATAGTTTTTTCAGTAGGTTGAAGTTTCTCAAGTTCTAATAACCTTGGATCAGGTACGCTTATAATTCCGATATTCGATTTATTTGAACTAAATGCAAAGTTGGTCGTTTCAACTTTTGTATTCGACATACAATTAAACAAGGTTGATTTTCCAACATTTGTTATCCCAATAATACCGCACTGTAAACTCATAGTAAAATAAATTTTAGATATTCAAAACAAGGCTCAAAATTACACTTTTTCAGCATTTTAAAAAGTGCTTTTAAATAAAAAACAAACAGCTTGGCTTTATTTAAAGCATGTTAATAATAAATTAAAAACATATTCCGTATATTATTCGGAAAAACCGTACTTTTACAGCCTTAATTTAACTAATTTTCTTAAACTATTACATAAAATAATTTTAGCTAAAATGTCTGATATTCAAAACTTAAAAAAAATAGCTTCACAGGTACGTAGAGATATAGTAAGAATGGTACATGCACAAAACTCCGGGCATCCGGGTGGATCATTAGGTTGTACCGAATTTCTTACCACATTATATTTTGAAATCATGAATCATGATTCAAATTTCGATATGGATGGCAAAAATCAGGATTTATTCTTTCTTTCGAATGGGCATCTTTCGGCATTATGGTATAGTGTTTTAGCTCGCTCAGGATATTTTGCACTATCAGAATTATCTACATTTAGAATGATTTCATCAAGATTGCAAGGACATCCTACTCCCAAAGAAGGATTACCTGGTATCCGCATGGCATCAGGATCACTCGGACAAGGATTGTCTGTTGCTTGTGGTGCAGCACTAACAAAAAAACTAAATAAAGAATCTACAACAGTATTTACTCTTCATGGCGATGGCGAATTGCAGGAAGGTCAGATTTGGGAGGCTGCCATGTTCGCTGCTCATCATAAAATCGACAATCTTATTGCTACAGTTGATTATAATGGTCAGCAAATTGATGGTCCAGTTGATAAAATCATGTCTTTGGGAAATCTTAGAGCAAAATGGGAAAGTTTTGGCTGGCAAGTGTTAGAAATGAATGGGAACGACATGGAAGATGTTGTTAAAACTTTAAATCATGCAAAATCAATCACTGGAAAAGGAAAACCTATAGCTATTCTTATGAAAACACAAATGGGTATGGGTGTCGATTTCATGATGGGATCACATAAATGGCATGGAGTTGCTCCTAATGATGAACAACTTGAAAATGCTCTTAATCAGTTAGAAGAAACTCTTGGAGATTATTAAAATATTTATTGAATTATTAAAAATTTAAGATTATGGAAAATATAGTAATTATTGCTCATGATGTTAAGAAGCCTGAGATGGTTCAGTTTTTAAACGACCGCAAAGAATGGATTGATGGAGTTAATTTAATTGCTACCGGAAGAACTGCTGAATATGTTGAATCGCAAGGAATAAAAGTAGAGCACTTAAGTCCCGGCATTTCAGGTGGATATGTTGAAATTACCGACAAAATTAAACGTAAAGAAATTGATATCGTAATCTTTCTGCGTGATCCACTTATTAAATTAGGACATCATGAAGATATTCAATCCTTATTAGAAGCTTGTAACATGTATAACATACCATTAGCTACGAATTATGCAAGTGCAGAATTAATGATTCTTGGATATATCAAAAAGGAAGATTACGAGCGACGAAAATCAATGGAAGATTAAACTAAATAATTGTTAAGAATAAACAAGATTTGAAAAATCTAGTACGATATATATTAATTCTACTTTTTTCGTTTAGCACGATTTATTTGCAGGCTCAAAAAAGCAAACCAGAACAAGCAAAAACAAGAATTCTGTTTGTTTTTGATGCTTCTCAAAGTATGTATGGCACATGGGAAAGTGACAGGAAAATAAATATTGCCCGACGCTATTTGATTGAAATTATTGATAGCCTGGAGCAGATGGACAATATTCAAATGGCACTTCGGGTATATGGTCACCAAAGTCCCGTCCCTCCTCAAGATTGCAATGACACGAAACTTGAAGTACCATTTGACTCAAATAATGCCGGTCAGATAAGACAGGAACTTCGATATTTAATACCTAGAGGAACTACTCCTATTGCAAATTCGTTGGAAGCAGCAGCAAATGATTTTCCTTCATGTGACAACTGCAGAAATATTATTATTTTAATAACCGATGGCATTGAAGCATGCGATGGTGATCCTTGCCAGGTTTCTTTAAATCTGCAAAAGAAAGGTATTGTGCTAAAACCATTTGTAATTGGCATTGGTATTGATCCTAATTTCGAAAAAACATTTGAGTGTGTTGGACATTTCTATAATACCCCCAATGAAGAAAAATTTCATGAAGTATTAGGAGTTGTGATATCAAGAGCCTTAAACTCAACAACAGCTCAGGTAAATCTGATTGATAGTAAGGGCATACCATCTGAAACAGATGTTAATATGACATTCTTTGATCATATTTCTGGCAAAGTGAAATATAATTTTGTTCATACAATCAATTATATGGGTTACCCCGATACACTTATCATTGATCCTTTAATTTCGTATGATATTGTTGTTCATACTATACCTGCTGTAAAAAAAGAAAATATTCAACTAGCCGAAGGTAAGCATAACATGATTGGTATAAATGCACCTCAAGGATTCTTAAGCATATCTTGCCCGGGTAGTAATCAATATAAAGATTTGGATGTTATCGTTCGGCAAAACGATAAAGTTCAAACTTTAAATTTGCAGAAAAATGGATCAACAGAAAAATACCTGGTTGGTAATTACGATTTAGAAATATTAAGCATTCCAAGAGTTATTGTCGAAAAAGTTAAGATTGAGCAAAGTGTAACAACAACTATTGAAATACCACGTCCGGGCATCGCAAATTTCTCGCTTGCCTCAAGTGGTTTTGGAAGTATTTACACTGAAACCGCAGATACTTTAAAATGGGTTTATAATCTCGATCAGAATTTAACCCAACAAAATATCATTATGCAACCAGGGAATTACAGAGTTGTATACAGACCAAAAAACACAAAACAATCAATTTATACTATAAATAAAAGATTTACAATAAAATCAGGAGCATCACAAAAGATAATACTTTATTAAATTTAGACATGAAAAAATTCGATTATAAAGATAAGAAAGATACACGATCAGGTTTTGGAGCAGGATTGTATGAACTAGGTAAGAAAAACGACAATGTTGTTGCTTTATGCGCAGATCTTACCGGCTCATTAAAAATGAATCAATTTGCAGATGAGTTCCCCGAAAGATTTATCCAGTGTGGTATTGCGGAGGCTAACATGATAGGAACAGCTGCCGGATTAACCATAGGTGGGAAAATTCCATTTGCAGGAACTTTTGCCAATTTTGCAACCGGGCGTGTTTATGATCAAATAAGACAATCAGTGGCTTATTCAGAGAAAAATGTGAAAATTTGTGCCTCACATGCGGGCATTACACTTGGTGAAGATGGTGCCACACATCAAATTATGGAAGACATTGGTTTAATGAAAATGCTTCCCGGAATGGTTGTAATTAATCCATGTGATTATAATCAGACAAAAGCTGCAACTATTGCCATTGCCGACTACGAAGGACCTGTTTATTTGCGTTTTGGTCGACCAAATGTTCCAAACTTTACACCCGAAGATCAAAAATTTAAAATTGGCGAAGCAGTATTGTTAAACGAGGGTACAGATGTTACCATCTTTGCAACAGGTCATTTAGTTTGGAAAGCAATTGAAGCAGCAGAAATCTTAGAACAAAAAGGAATATCTTCTGAGATCATTAATATACATACCATTAAACCTTTAGATGAGAAAGCTGTATTAGCTTCTGTTGCAAAAACAAAAGCAGTAGTTACTGCCGAGGAACACATGATGAATGGAGGTTTAGGCGATTCAATTGCACAGTTATTGGGACGAAAATTACCTACTCCTATTGAGATGGTTGCAGTTGACGACAAATTTGGCGAAAGTGGTAAACCCGAGGAGTTGCTTACAAAATACGGCATTGACACTGAAAATATAGTTTCTGCTGTTGAAACAGTTCTAAAAAGAAAATAAAATTATCTTTGTAATCACTTTATAAATAGAAAGTGATTTCTCTCAAAGAATTATGTCAGATTATAGCGACAAGGAGTTATTAACTCTCTTTAATGATATCGAAAAACGCAATTATGCTTTTAACCTGATTGTTAGAAAATATCAGGATAAATTGTATTGGCACATTCGAAAAATCGTTATTATCCATGATGATGCTGATGATATTCTACAAAACACTTTTATCAAAGTGTGGAAGGGACTCGAAGGATTCAGAGAAGATTCGAAACTCTATACCTGGTTATACCGAATTGCAACAAACGAATCATTGACCTTTTTAAAACAAAAGAAAACAAAATATTTTTTGCCAATTGTTGATTACGAAAATCAATTGAAAGAATCATTGGAGAGTGACGAGTATTTCAATGGGGATGAGATACAGTGCAAACTCCAAAAAGCCATATTAGATTTGCCTGAAAAACAGCGAATTGTTTTCAATTTAAAGTATTTCGAAGAGATGAAATATGATGATATGTCAGAAATTTTAAAAACATCAGTTGGTGCGCTAAAAGCATCTTATCATCATGCTGTTAAGAAAATTGAGAATTATTTTAAAGAAGATTAAACTAATTAAACATTAAAAAGTCAAAAAGACAAGGGAAAACAAAATAGGGGATATTAAAATGGGAAAAAACAATAAGACCGTGGAAGGATTGAAGGGAAATAATAAAAATCCGTTTTCTGTTCCTGATGGATATTTCGAAACATTTCCGACAAGAATGCAAGAACGAATTCTGTCTGAGAACAAAGAATATGCCTGGGCAATAAAAATCTTCAGGTATGTAAAGCCTCAATTTGCATTGGCTATTATGATTATTACGTTTGCGGTTATTTCAATAACCACAATTAATTTTATTCTATCGAATAGAACGAGCATTGATAATGATTTATATACCCGTATCATTGAGGTAGATGCAAATGAATTTACAGAGCAACATTTTATTGATGTTTTGCTTGAAGAAAAAAAACCAGTCGATAATCACAAAAAAGATGAATCGGATTTCTACATCCATTACTTATTGGATGAAGATATAGATTATGGAACTTTAATTGATGAATTTTAAAAATGAATAAAATGAAATATCTTAAATCGTTCATTTTGCTTTTTTCGTTATGCGCTTTTTCTTTTTCGGTAAAAGCACAGGAAACTCAATATAAATCGGATAAGGAACAAGAAATAAAATCACAAAAAATAGCTTTCTTTACCGATAAAATTGGACTTACACCTGATGAAGCGCAGGTATTCTGGCCTATCTACAATGATTATTGGGCTAAAAAAAACAGAATTATTGAAGATCGAAAAGAAAAGATGACCTACTTTGCTGATCATACAGATAATCTGAGCAACGATGAAATGATAAAATATGCTGATCAGTATATTCGATACGAAATGGAATTGGCAGAGCTACTGGATGAATATCACAAGAAATTTAAGAAAATATTACCTGTTGAAAAGGTTATGAAAATATATCTTGCCGACTACGAGTTTAAAACCTACTTATTAAAAAAGATTCGCGAAAGTGGTAAACATGAAGATTAAAAAAAAGCTCCTCTTGTAAGTTAACAGAGGAGCTTTTTTTATATAGTTGTTTTGGATCTTATTCCAGACTACCAACAGCTTTCTCAACTTCAGTAAGTATTTCGCCCGATTTAACTAATTCTTTCATAGCGGTATGATCAGGATATAAAGGACGATCAATTTCTAAGAAATCTACATGTTTTCTAACTATTTCCTTCGCTTTAGTAACTCCTTTACCAAAATTATACTCACGAAAATCCAGTGCCTGTGCAGCAGCCATAATTTCAATTCCAAGAATTCCATATGCATTATCTAATATCTGGAAATTCTTAATGGCAGTATTCATCCCCATTGATACGAAATCTTCCTGGTCAGCAGCAGCTGGAATAGATTGGATAGATGCCGGAGCTGAAAGAATCCTTTGCTCAACTATTTGCATATCGGCAGTATACTGACTTAGCATTAGTCCAGAAAACATTCCTGCTCCCTTGGTTAAGAATGCTGGAAGCCCCACACTTAATGCAGGATTATTTAATCGATTCATTCTGCGTTCCGACATAACACTAACCATGGTTATAGCAATACCAGCCATATCCATCGGTAAAGAAACAGGTGTTCCCTGGAAATTCGCTCCGGATAACTGCATATTTTCTTCAGGGAAGAAAATTGGGTTATCACCTACTCCATTTAATTCAATCTCAACCTGAGAACGAGCCCAACGCATTGCATCATGAGCAGCACCAATAACTTGTGGAGTAGAACGCATCGAATAAGCATCCTGAACTTTACATTTAACTTTACCTTCCTTTAAATCGCCACCAGCAACTAATTTGTTAATTGCATTCGCACTTCGCACAGCACCAGCAAAACCTCTTACTTCATGTAACTTTGCAGTATAAGGTTTCATATTTGCTTTCAGTGCTTCTAACGACATTGCTGCACCTATTTCAGCTTGCTTCAACCAATTATTTGCATCATATAAAAAGATTGCACTCATTGCAGTTAAAACATTAGATCCATTAATGGTTGCTAATCCGTCGCGGGCAAATAATCCGGGAATCGGAATTCCCGCTTTATCCATAGCTTCTTTACCGTCTAACAACTCACCTTTAAAGTAAGCTTTACCTTCACCCATTAATAAAAGGGCAATTTGCGACATAGGAGCTAAATCACCACTGGCTCCAACTGATCCTTTCTGACAAACAAAAGGAGTTACTCCCTTATTTAGCATATCAACTAAGGTTTGTGTTATCACCAAACGACTTCCGGAATTACCATGAGCATGAACATTGATTCGACCAAACATCGCTCCACGAACATATTCAATTGGAGCAGGATCGCCAATACCAGCTGCATGATTATACACTAAATATTTCTGAAAATCCTGAACCTGATCATCATTTAAAACAACCTCAGAAAATTCTCCAATACCTGTATTAACACCATACATAATTTCTTTTGCAATGATTTTTTTCTCAAGCATTGCACGGCATTTATTAATTCGAGCGACTGCATCAGGATGCAATTCCACTTTTCTTCCATGACGAGCAACTTCAACAACATTCTCGATAGTTAATCCACTACCTTTAATAATTAATTTATCCATAATAGGTTTAATATTTATTTGATTAAATAAAGGGGTTTACTGAAACTATAAAATAAGAAGAGTGATTTTCAGAACTAATACATTGAAGTTCTGTTGATTTGAATAAGGAAGTTAAGAATCCAATAGGTCATATCCTTAATTATTGAATCCACAAGTTAGTAAAAGTGATTTGAAGTTCCTAAAATTTTACATTTTTTAGACTAAAAATAAAAAATGCGTCCCAGCTTTTTGAGACGCATTTAACATTTTTTATTAAGATCTTTTTATTCTTCTTGCAAATCTAATTTTACTTTTTGAAGATATTCAACCGAACGGGCAATATCATCATACATCGTTTTATCTTCGTCGATAAACTTTACTTTTTTACGATAGCCAGCAATAAATTCTTCAATAAACGGAGACGATTTTGCCGGACGCTGAAATTCCAATGCCTGAGCTGCATTAAACAATTCAATGGCGAGAATCCTTTCCAAATTCAATGCTACCTGATAAGCTTTTGTTGCTGCATTGGCTCCCATACTCACGTGATCTTCTTGTCCTTGCGATGATTCAATGGTATCAACAGAAGCTGGTGTACATAACTGTTTATTTCTGCTCACTATCGAAGCCGCAGTATATTGCGGAATCATAAATCCACTGTTTAAGCCCGGATTTGCAACCAGGAAAGGAGGTAATCCACGTTTCCCTGCAAGCAACTGATATGTTCTGCGTTCTGAAATACTTCCCAGTTCTGCCATAGCAATGCACAAGTTGTCAAGAGCTAAAGCCAATGGCTGTCCATGGAAATTTCCTGCCGAAATTATTAAATCCTCATCGGGGAAAATAGTTGGGTTATCGGTTACTGCATTAATTTCATTATTGAAAACATACGAAACGTAGTTTATAGAATCTTTCGATGCTCCATGCACCTGAGGAATGCAACGGAACGAGTATGGATCCTGAACGTGAATTTTAGGACGATTAATTAATTCGCTTCCTTCCAACAAAGATCGTATTCTTCGTGCTGTTTTTATTTGGCCCAAATGATGACGAATTTGATGAACTGAATCGTGGAAAGGTTCAATTCTTCCATCGAAAGCATCCAGGGAAACAGCACTTATTATGTCTGCTAATTGAGATAACTTCCAAACTTTTAATGTTAAATAAACACCAAAAGCACTCATAAATTGAGTACCGTTCAATAATGCCAATCCTTCTTTTGATCTTAAACCTGTAGGCTCCCAATTCATTTTCTTTAATAAATCTGCTCCGGATATTCTCTCACCTTTGAAATTCACTTCGCCTAAACCAAGCATAGGTAAACACATATGTGCCAATGGTGATAAATCACCGGATGCTCCTAACGAGCCATATTGGTACACAACGGGTAAAACGTCATGGTTAAAAAACTCTATTAATCGTTCAACGGTAGACAACTGCACTCCGGAATGACCATAGGATAAGGATTGTATTTTTAATAAAATCATGATTTTAACAATCTCAGATGGAATTTCATCGCCAGTGCCACATGCATGCGACATAACAAGGTTTCGTTGAAGTTTTCCCAAGTCTTCCCGCGATATTCGTTTATCATACAAAGCACCAAACCCTGTATTTATTCCATAAATTGGTTCATCCTGACCAGCCATTTTTTGGTCTAAATATTCACGACACTTAATGATATTATTTTTCGATTGCTCTGAAAGAGCCAACGTAAATCCTTCTCTTAATATTTGATCAATTCGCTGAAATGTCAACTGATCATTTGATATATAATGTATTTTTTTCATGTTAAATAAATTGCAAATTTTAATTTAAAATTGAATAATGAATACCGAACATCAATTTTTGAATTCCGAAGTACATTTGTTTAAAATAAATCTTAAATCAAAATTCCTTCATCAAAATTCAATATTCAAGAGGTTGAATATATAATTTATAAATTATCAAGGGAACCGGGTATCACCACCTGCAAAATGAACAGGCCTGCGACGAATTGGGTGGAAGAACTTTCTGTTACTTCTCATTATTTTTTAATTTATTAAGTAGTTCTTCAAATTTCATTTCAGATTGATCTCCTGAAATCATATCTTTCACAGTCAATAATTCTTTTTCCATTTCACTTTCTCCAACTAATACAACAAAAGGAATATTCTTATTGTTTGCATAGGTCATTTGCTTTTTCATTTTAGCTGATTCAGGAAAAATTTCCGAATTTATTCCATTTTCACGAAGCTTTTGAAGCAAAGGTAAACAGTACTTTTCTTCTTTTTCCCCAAAATTTACAAACATCACTGTGGTTGATGCTATAATTTCTTTTGGGAAAACATCCAGTAGTTCCATTACATCATAAATGCGATCAGCGCCAAAAGAAACTCCTACGCCGGAAACATCTTTTAAACCAAAAATACCGGTTAAATCGTCGTAACGACCACCGCCACAGATGCTGCCAATTTCTACATCTTTAGCTTTTACCTCGAAAATGGCCCCTGTATAATAATTCAACCCGCGAGCTAAGGTTAAATCAAGTTCCAATTCCGTATTTAATGTTAAGGAGTTAAAATAGTTTAAAACAGTTTCAACTTCGGTTACTCCTTTTAATCCAATTTCAGAATCTTTTAAAATACTCCTAAGGCTTTCTAATTTAATCGCATTATCACCCTTAAGTTCAAAAATTGGGTCTAAACCTGCTACTGAATTTGTAGACAAACCTTTTGCTAATAATTCATCAGTTACTCCTTTTTTCCCAATCTTTTCCAATTTATCAATAGCAACGGTAATATCAGTTAATTTATCTGGTTCACCAATCATCTCAGCTATTCCAGCTAATATTTTTCTATTATTAATTTTGATGAGCGCATTTACATTCAGTTTTTGAAATACCTGATCAATAATCTGAACCAGTTCAACTTCGTTCAACAATGAATTGCTTCCAATTACATCGACATCACACTGATAAAACTCACGATAACGGCCTTTTTGAGGCCTGTCGGCACGCCAAACAGGTTGTATCTGGTATCGTTTAAAAGGGAAAGTTATTTCGTTTAAATGCTGCACAACAAAACGGGCAAAAGGAACAGTTAAATCATAACGCAAACCTTTTTCTGAAATTTCCAACGCAAACTTATTCGACTCAGCTTCTTTTAAATCTGTTTTTACTTTGGCTAAATAATCACCTGAATTCAGAATTTTAAATAATAGCTTATCTCCTTCTTCTCCATACTTACCAAATAAAGTGGAAAGATTTTCCATTGAAGGAGTTTCGATAGGTAAATAACCATACCGTTTAAAAACCTCTTTTATGGTATCGAAAATAAAATTACGTTTCACCATTTCGACAGGTGAAAAATCGCGTGTACCTTTTGGAACAGATGGTTTTTGTGCAGCCATAATTGTTCTTTGTTAGAATTAATTTCTGCAAATATAGAATAAAATAAAAGCCGGATAAAATGAAACGATCATAATGACTCTTAAACATAAAAAAACATCTGGCAACCAAAAGGAGCCAGATGTTTGTCAATCTTATTTTGCAAACCTTATTTCTTCTTTGCTAACTTCTTAAAGTCATCATCCAGAAAACCATCAAAATTCTTTCCTTTCTCTACCCAGTGATAATCGAAATAATAAAAATTGGCATCTTTAGCTCCAATAATTATTTTATAACACCTGGCTCTTAAACGGGTTCCCTGAGGGCCTACTTTATGCAGATACACTACTTCAGGATCACGATTTGTTATGGCTTCCTCAATTTCTTCGCGAGTTACAAATTTTACTTTATACGGATAAATCTGCTTTATTTTAGCCTCAGTATTGATATCTGGAGAAACTTCATCTTTTACCAGATAAAGTGTTTTTTGCTTAATATCTTTTGTAAATTCATTATAGTATTCAAAAATATTCTTTTTAATCATATCAGGATTGTCGCGCATATTTTGAATATGAGTTTGCATAAATCGAACTAACGATTCCATTTTATAAGCCCAAAACTCTTCGTCAACTTCAGTATATGATAAAGGTATTGCTGCAATATCTGGCAGTTTTTCAAAACTATCTAATCCATATTTACCGATAAAAATGCTTAAGAAATTGTACCTTACCTTGGTTCTATCGTTTTGAAAGACAACTTGTGTCATCATTAAAAATGACTTGCCGGGATCATTAAACATTTCCTCAAATTGATCTAAGGAAATAAATTCATAATCAGTTAAAGTCCATGTTTTTTTAACAGCATCCTGAATTTTAAAGTTGTATTCAGCTATTGGATTAGATTCTAAAACCACATATAGTTTTGAGTTTAAAAATTGATTTAAGTCAGCCTCGGTAGGAAGATAGTCCTGTGCATATACAGAAAGACCCGAAATTCCAATAATAATCGCTAAAATTAGTTTTCTCATATGTTTAATTTTTAATTTGTTTTATAATTATTCAACTAATATAGTAAATCTTGTTATAGCTTTTTAAAATCAATGTATTTTATACTTATAGTTCAGTTCAATTTTTGATTTAACAAACTGTCATGAATTGTGCCATAAATACTTGTTATTATCAAAGATTATCATGAATTTGTCAAAAAAATTGTATCTTTAATATCCAATAAAATATTATAATGGTATATTTCAGTAAATTTACAAAAGTAATTTCAGAATGCAGGCATTTTTTATTTAACTAAAAGATTAAACTTCTATGAATTTTATTGACAAGATAATAAAACTTTGTACCATAAATGCGGACATAATTGATTCTAAAAGTGAATATTTTCAGAAAGCTATCGTATTTAACTTTTACAGTTTTATTTCAATTATTTTACTTTTAGTTTTTGGTGTTATAAATATTATACAAGGTGATTTTGTATTATTTTCGATTTTAGCAGCCTTATTCATAGCTACTTCAGTAAATCTTTTAATATTTAGGAAAAAAACAAATTACATATCAGCTTCAAGTACTTATGTAATATTAATTTCTCTGTTTTTGTTATGGATATTATATACCGGAATTATAAATAATCAAGGTTTAATTTTTTATGCATTTTTCCCTGTAGTTGCTATTCAGATTCTTGGGAAAAAAAGAGGGAATTTTTCTTCATTGATTTTTTTCATTTTATCAGGCATTGCCATCTTATTACCCACGATTTTAGAATCTCTTTACATGTTTTCATTGGCAAATCAGATTCTGTTTGTTCTTTTGTATTTCCTTTGTTTTACTTTAATAAATGTTTATGCAAACTTAATGGAAATTAAAATTGCTGAATTTAACATCGAAATTCTTAAAGCAAAGCATGAGACACAAGTAAAGGAAGAATTTATTTCAAAAATATCGCACCAAATCAGAACACCTTTAAATAACCTGGTAGTGGTTACAAATATTGTAAACGACTCCAATCTTGATGAAAAACAAAGAGATTTAATTGATACAATTCAAGCATCAACAAATAATCTTGTTAATGTGGTAAATAATATCGCTGAGATTTCAAATGTTGATTTGTTGCAGAGTAAAGATTATAATCAGAATTTCAACTTAGAAACTACAATAAAAAATACAATAAACTTATTTTCAAATGAGGATTCAGATGATATTCTATTTCCTCTGTATATTTCAGAAGATATTAACTTTCAGCTTTTTGGTGATCCTGTAAAAATTAAACAGGTTTATTTAAATCTGATTGAAAACATTCTTAAGAAAACAAAAAGCGGTAAGAAATCAATTGGAATAAATATCCAGAAATTAAGTGACTCAAATGAAATTGTGGAAATATTATTTAATATCTCGACGAATGATTTTGAACAAATTTCTGAGATTACCAGAATTCAAAATACCGAAAAAACTAAAAAAGGCAGAAACGCAGCAATTGTTAAATTACTTGAAATTAATATCGCTAACAGGATCATAGAATCACTAGGTGGTGCAGTTGAGTTTGATCTGACACCTGAAAAATTTGAACTGAAATTTATCATTAAATTTAAAAAGGGAGAACAAATAATTTCGAAAGAAGATCGAATAAAAGATTCGTTATTACCTGAGATTGAACCTGAAGATAAAATAAGCTTAAAGGATGCGAATATTCTTTTAGTTGAGGATAATTTAATTAATCAAAAAATTGTTTTGCTAAGCCTAAAGAAATCTGTAAAATCGGTTGATGTAGCTAACAATGGTAAAGAAGCTCTTGATAAGTTTGGATCAGCAAGATATGATCTGATATTGATGGACATTCAAATGCCAATCATGAATGGAATTGTTACAACTAAAAAAATTCGAAGTATCGAAAAAAGTACAAATACACATACTCCAATTATAGCAATTACAGCCAATGCATTGTTGGGTGATAAAGAAGAATGTTTAGCCGCTGGCATGGACGATTATATTAGCAAACCATTCCAGATTGAGACATTAATTACCAAAATGGAACAACAGCTTACATAATTAGATTAAAGTTTCTAATTATTCTAACCACAGAATCAACAATTCTTTTCTTAAAGAATTTTACCGATATTACATAGTAAATCTATTCAACCCCAGGTCTGAATCCTACAATCAGCACATCATCAACTTGTTCAAGTTCACCTTTCCAATCTTCGAAACTTCTGTCGAAATATGTGTGTTGCTGATCGAGAGGTAATTTATGGATGGTAAGGAGTAAATGCCTGAATCGACGATATTTATATTTTTTTCCTTCCGGACCACCAAACTGGTCGGCATAACCATCAGAAAACAGGTAAAAGATGTCGTTTTTTTCAAGTTTTATTTTTGTTTTGGTAATTACATCACTTTCGCCTTCGTCTAATAATCCAACCGAAAATCGATCTCCTCGAATCTCCTCAATCTTATTATTCCGAATTAAATAAAGAGGACGAAAAGCTCCTGAGAATTCAAGTTCTGCCTTCTTCTTATCAATTACACATAAAGCTATATCCATTCCATCCTTAATTTTCCCCTTTTCAGTTGCTTTTCCAAAAGTAGTAGCAACTCCGTTATTCAAATCTCTAAGAATTGTATCAGGATCTTCAATTCCCTGATCGTCTGTTATATTTCGTAAAAGTTCAAAACCAATAATAGACATAAATGCCCCTGGTACACCATGACCTGTACAATCAACAACAGCTAAAAAGACTTTATCATTTTTTTCATTAATCCAGTAAAAATCACCACTTANNCCACTTACAATATCTTTAGGTTTGTATAATACAAATGATCCCGGCAGTATCTTTTTAAACTGATCCATGGTTGGCATTAGCGCTTCCTGAATTCTTTTTGCATAAATAATACTGTCGGTAATACTTTTGTTTTTAATTGACAATTCTTCTTTTTGCTTTGCAATTTGTTTTGCAATTAATTCCTTCTCCTTTAATTCCTGATTTGATTTTCTTAAACTTCTTGTTCTATATTGAAAAAACCAAACAATAAATCCCATCATTAATGAGATATAAACAAAATAGGAGAAATTAGTTTTCCATAAAGGTGTTTCTACAATAATTTTCAAGCTTACACCTTCTTCATTCCATATATAATCGCTATTTGAACCTTTAACCCTAAAAGTATACTTCCCGGGTGGCAAATTTGAAAAAGTGGCATACCTTCTGGTTCCAAGATTTATCCATTCTTGTTCAACGCCTTCCAGTTGATAAGCATAGTTGTTTTTTTCAGGATTTGTAAAATCCAGAGCTGCAAATTCTATGGTGATTAAATTATTCTTATGAGAAATCTCTACTTGTTTAGATTTTCCAACAACAATCTTTTTTGAAATCTTTTGCGATATAACTTCTACAGAAGTAATTTCTATATTGGGTATATGATAATTTTTAATAATTGAATCGGGATAAAAAGAATTGTATCCGGCTATTCCTCCAAAAAATAGTTCTCCGGATTCTGATTTAAATGATGCACCATGGTTAAATTCGTAGTCCTGCAATCCATCTTCAACTCCAAAATTACTAAACTGTTCTGTTTCCGGATTAAATTTTGAAATCCCTTTATTTGTGCTCATCCACAAACTTCCTAAATTGTCGAATAAAATAGAGTAAATCAAGTTATTGGACAAACCATGCTTTTCCGTATATGCTTTAATTTGGTTAGTTTCCAGATCAAGTTTATTTAAACCTGCAAAAGTACCAATCCATAAAACATGAGTTATTGGATCTTCATTAAGGCACAATATTTCATTACTTGTTAAATAATTCTTTTCCCGTGTATAATTTTTTTGTGTATTCGACACTAAATCCAAATGATTCAATCCTTTTTCAGTTGCAATCCATAAATTTTTATTTTTATCTAATAAAATATCGTAAACAAGATCAGACCCCAGGCTTGTTGAGTCCTTGGGATCATGGAAATAACTTTGAACCGTATCCTGTCCTATTTTATGTAATCCAAATTTTGACCCCACCCATAAATTCTCTTTTTCATCTTCGAGTATATCAAATATTCTATTGTTTTTAAAAATATCCAGAACTTTAACTCTGTCTACTTTTTCGAACTTCTTTCTTGCTGAATTAAAGTAGCTTAATCCATTTTGGGTTCCAATCCAGATATCCCCGTTTTTGTCCTCAAATATTTTATGAATGTAATCGTTTACAATCTCACTATTATTCGTATTATATCGAACAACCGACTGATTTTTAGGATTAAACAGATGCAGTCCGGTACCCCACGTACCTATCCAAACGATATCGTCCTTTTTATAAATTGCAGTTATATAATTATTAGAAAAAAGAGGTTCTCCATTTTTAGAATTATCATATAATCTGAAATTCTTTTTTTTATCCTCTATTTTCATTAAACCTTTAACAGACCCAAGCCATAGAATATTAGTATTGTCTTGTATGATATCGGTAAAATAGGTAACAATTATCTGTTCATTATTAACCATAAATTTATCATACACCGTAAAGGTTTCTGATATTTTATCAAATTTATTTAATCCATCGTCTGTTGTTATCCAGATATTACACTCATGATCTTCGTAAATATCATTAATGGTATTATTACTTAAGCTATTTGGATTTTTCCTATCGTGAAAATATCTTTTAAATGTTTCAGTCTCCCATATAAATTTGTTTAATCCATTTTCTGTCCCAATCCAAAGGTTATGATCCTTATCTTCAAAAATAACTTTAACCTTATTGCTACTTATGCTATTACTATTATTAGGATCATGATTATATCTTTTAAATATTTCCAGTTTTCTATCGAAGTAATTCAATCCATCTTTTGTGCCAACCCAAAGTTGATTTTTATGATCTTCAAAAATGGGGAACTTAGCATTTACCGAAATAAAATTAAACACATCATTGTAATGCTCATAATGTCTGAATTTATTACTTCGTGGATTTAAACGTGAAAGGTAGTTCTCTGTCTTTATCCAAATAAATCCGCTTTTATCCTGATATACATCGTAAACTTCATCTTCACGAATACTATTAATATCTTCAGGATTAAACAGATAATGAGTAAATTTCTCGGTATATATATTGTACTCATTTAAGCCTAAGTTAGTGCCAATCCAAATGTTGCCTTCGGAATCTTCACTTATACAGTTAATAAAGTTATTGGTTAAGGTGTTTGTATCGGATGGCTCATTTTTAAAAACCTTAAAATTATAGCCATCAAATTTGTTAAGACCATCCTGGGTTCCAATCCATAAAAACCCTTTACTATCTTGTATTAAACAATTCACACTTGTCTGCGATAATCCATTTTCAATAGTAAAATGATCAACGCTTAATATTTGTCCTTGAATTTTAGCAATATGCAGAAATGGGAGAATCCCAACTATAAGAAGAGTCCATATTGAAAATCGTAATTTCATTTATTTATTGCTAATTTAATATTTAATAATATGAAAGCAAAGCGTTGATTCCAGATACTATCTTAATCTTTTGCGATAGCCCCTTTATTTGTATTTAATTTGCGATATTTTAAAGATGGAGATTTAATAAAATCACCAAATCCTAATCCCTCCCATTTTTCGTCAATAGCACGAATCGTATCCTCATCAGAGATAACAATATTTGGCCATTCCCGTTTAAAATTGTCTCTTTGTAACGATTTTTTTGTGGCATCAATGAATATTTTTGAAAACTTATCTTTGCCTGAATTAAATATTTTTGAATCTCTTTTAGGGTCAATATTTCCAGATCCAATCCAGGTAATCATATTTAAATCGTTCACATCAACAAGTTCATCAACAAATAAAAAAAACTTAAAAGAATTAAAATCTTTTTGTTCAGAAAGATTTTGTATAATGGTTTCCAGTTGTTGTTTGCTTTCCTTTTTAACTGCAATAATTGCAATTCCCAGGTTACTTAAAATATTCCACCGTTTAAACTCCGGAATTAATTTAAAATAATTTTCCAGCATTGTAGGTTTTACCGGGCTATTGTTTTGTTCTGAAATATCGGATTGCTCTTCAATAAATTTTGTAGTAGCATCAATACCCATCTTGCTTCCATACGTAAATTTCGATGCAGAGTGGTCGAGCACATCTAATGGTCCACTTATAAAATGGATATCATTTTCAGAATTCACATTCTTAAAAACCTGCTGAATAACTTGCTTATAATTATGGATATCAATATCCTGATCGACTACTATCATAATTTTATTGAACATCATTTGTCCTGCGCCCCACATCGCATTCATTACTTTAAATGCCTGACCGGCAAAGGTTTTGTTTATTTTAACAATAGCAATATTATGAGCGACTCCTTCGAAAGGTAAATCATAATCTATAATTTCTGGAAGAATTGCCAGTCGGATTGGGGTAAGAAAAATGCGTTCGGTTGCTTTACCTATCCATGCGTCCTCCATTGGAGGCACTCCAACGATAGTAGCAGGGTAAACCGCATTTTTTCTATGCGTAATGCAAGTAACATGAAATTTAGGGTACCAATCGGCTAATGAATAAAAACCTGTATGGTCGCCAAATGGTCCTTCCCATATAAACTCTTCTGTTGGATCAACATAACCTTCAATAATAATATCGGCATCTGCCGGAACCTCAATTTCCTGGGTGATACATTTAACAAGTTCAACTTTCTGTTTTCTTAAAAACCCTGCCAATAAGAATTCATCGACATTATCAGGAACAGGAGCGGTTGCAGCGTAAGTATAAGCAGGATCACCGCCAAGAGCAACAGCAATAGGTATTTTTTTATTAAGTTTTTTATATTCCTCGAAATGTCTTGCACCAACCTTATGTTTATGCCAATGCATCCCTGTTAATTTCTTATCAAAAATTTGCATCCGGTACATCCCAACATTTCGAATTCCTGTAATTGGATCTTTAGTTATTACCATTGGTAAAGTAATAAAGGGGCCTCCATCTTCGGGCCAACATTTTAATACCGGGAGTATGCCTAAATCAGGATCATAATGGATAATATCCTGACATTTACCCTTCCCTGAGATGATTTTCGGCATCCAGGAAGATATTTCCGATAACATTGGTAAAACCTTTAGTTTTTCAAAAATATTAGCTTTAGGGCTTGATAAATCAATAAACATCTTTTCCATTACTTTACCAATATCATCCATTTTATTAACATTCAAGGCCATGCACATTCTTTTTTCAGAACCAAGGGCATTAATTAAAACGGGAAAGTCAGTTCCTGTGTTTTCAAAAAGGATTGCTTTGCCTCCATGAAGCGACTTTGATATTCGGTCAGTTATTTCGGTTATTTCGAGCTCCGGACTAACAAACTCTTTTACCCGAATGATTTCATTTTCGTTTTCAAGTTTTTGAATAAAATGATTTAATGATTTATAGGTCATAAAAACGATTTGAGAGTATTTGTGAAATATACAAAATTTTGTATAGTAATGTTTAAATGAAGATAATAAATAACAACATAAAAAAGCCGGCTTCTATATTGAATAAAGAAGTCGGCTTAAGTTTTTATGTTAAGATCTTATAAGAATTTAAAGTCTTTTCCTAAATATTTTGCAGAAGTTCCCAGAGCTTCCTCAATTCTAAGAAGTTGATTGTATTTTGCAACCCTGTCAGAACGTGAAGCAGAACCAGTTTTAATTAAACCGGTATTTAAAGCAACAGCTAAGTCTGCAATGGTTGTATCTTCAGTTTCACCAGAACGATGACTAATTATTGAAGTAAAAGCGTTCTCGGTTGCCATTTTTACTGCATTGATCGTTTCAGTTAATGTTCCAATTTGGTTAACTTTTATTAAAATTGAATTTGCACTTTTTTCTTTTATTCCTTCAGCTAATCTTTTAACATTTGTAACAAAAAGATCGTCACCAACTATTTGTACTTTGTGTCCAATAGCTTTTGTCAGTTCTTTCCAACCTGCCCAATCATCTTCCGCCAGGCCATCTTCAATTGAAAGAATTGGATATTTTTCGACCCATGTTTTCCAATAGTTTACCAAATCAGTTGAAGTTAAATCCTGATTTGTTGATTCAAAATGGTACACTTTTCTATCTTTATCGTAAAACTCAGAAGCTGCAGGATCAAGGGCTATAAAAATATCTTTTCCAGGCTTATATCCTGCTTTTTTGATAGCTTCCAAAACTACTTCAATAGCTTCTTCATTTGACTCCAGGTTTGGTGCAAAGCCACCTTCATCGCCAACATTTGTTGAATGACCTTTTGATTTAAGAACAGCTTTTAAATGATGAAAAACCTCAGCTCCCATTCTTAATGCTTCGCTAAAAGTTCTAGCTCCAACAGGCATGATCATAAATTCCTGAATATCGATCTTATTATCGGCATGCTGACCTCCATTAAGGATATTCATCATTGGAATAGGCAGCGTATTTGCATTAACTCCTCCAATATATCTGTACAATGGCATTCCGTACTCAGTTGCTGCGGCTCGTGCAACAGCTAAAGAAACGCCTAACATAGCATTTGCACCCAGGTTTGATTTATTTTCAGTACCGTCAAGTTGAATAAGGGCATTGTCAATTCCTGCCTGATCATCAATGTAATATCCGTTTAATTCATCATTAATTATAGTATTTACATTTTCAACAGCTTTTAGTACACCTTTACCAAGAAATTGTGATGAATCACCATCTCTTAATTCAACAGCTTCATGCACACCAGTTGATGCACCTGAAGGAACAGCTGCTCTACCAATAAAACCTTCATTTGTAACTACTTCAACTTCAACGGTTGGATTCCCACGTGAATCGAGTATTTGTCTTGCATGTATTCCCACAATTTGTCCCATAATAATATATTTTAAATTTAAGATTTTAAAAAACGAAAAATCTATCAAAGTTAATGAAAAATAAGCATTTTTATATTACCTCCAGTTTAATATATTCATAAAAAAAGGGCGAATAAATCGCCCCTTCATTAATAAAATTGAATATATTTTATTCTTCTTTTTTATCTTCAGTATTTTCTTCTTCCTTCTTCTCTTGTGGTTCAGGAGTTTCTTCTACTTTTTCTTCTTCAACTTTTGCCTCAACAGTTTCTTCTGCTTTAACTTCTTCAACAACAGGAGTTTCTTCCTGTTTTTCTTTAACTTCAGGTTTTACTTCCTCAATAACTTCAACTTGATCTTTTGTTTCAACCTTTTCTGAAGCAACAGCGGCAGGTTTTTTCGCACCTCTTCTACGACGTGTTGATTTACCTTTTGCATCAGATTTTGCTGCAAGAAGATTTTCGTTATAATCAACTAACTCAATAATACACATATCAGCATTGTCACCCAAACGAGTTCCTGTCTTTAATATTCGTGTGTATCCTCCTGGTCTGTCAGCTATTTTAGGACTAACATCCCTAAAAAGTTCTGTTACAGCTTCTTTATTTTGCAAATGACTGAATACGATTCTTCTTGAGTGAGTTGAATCATCTTTTGCCTTTGTAATAAGAGGCTCAACATACATTTTAAGAGCTTTAGCCTTTGCTATTGTTGTATTAATTCTTTTATGTAAAACCAACGACGCTGCCATGTTTGCCAACATTGCCTTTCTATGTGCAGTCTTTCTTCCTAAGTGGTTAAACGATTTTCTATGTCTCATCCTTTTACTCTTTGTCTAATTTATACTTAGTAATATCCATTCCAAATGTAAGATTCATTTGGCTAAGTAAGTCTTCTAATTCAGTTAACGACTTTTTACCAAAGTTTCTAAACTTTAATAAATCGTTTTTATTGTATTTAACCAAATCTCCTAATGAATCAACTTCGGCAGCTTTTAAACAGTTCAACGCTCTCACTGAAAGATCCATATCTACTAATCTTGTTTTAAGGAGCTGACGCATATGTAATACTTCTTCATCGAATTCTTCGTTTGCGTATTTTTCATCAGAATCGAGTGTGATCTTTTCGTCAGAAAATAGCATCAAATGATAAATAAGTATTTTTGCGGCCTCTTTTAAAGCTTCTTTTGGGTGGATTGAGCCATCTGATTCAATTTCAAAAACAAGTTTTTCGAAATCTGTTTTTTGCTCCACACGATAATTCTCAATTGAGTATTTAACGTTTCTGATAGGAGTAAAAATTGAATCGATTGCAATTACACCAAATTCGCCATCAACAGGTTTATTTTCTTCAGAAGGAACATAGCCTCTACCTTTATTTATAGAGAATTCAATCTGAAGTTTTACATCTGGTTCCATTTCACAAATTACGTGATCAGGGTTTAAAACTTTAAAATTGGTTGAGAAATTATTTATATCTCCGGCTTTAAATTCGTTTTGCCCAGTAATAGTTACAGTAAATTTCTCATCTTCTGCTTCCTCTACATTGCATTTAAAGCGCACTTGCTTTAAGTTCAAGATTATTTCACTAACGTCCTGAACAACACCAGCCAATGTAGAAAATTCGTGTTCTACACCTTCAATTTTTATTGAAGTAATGGCATAACCTTCCAGTGATGATAAAAGAATCCTTCTTAAAGAATTGCCGACAGTAATTCCATATCCTGGTTCCAAAGGACGAAACTCAAACTTGCCATAAGTTTCGTTTGCTTCGACCATAATGACCTTATCGGGCTTTTGAAATGCTAAAATTGCCATAAATAATGAGTAATTATTTTTATTTAGAATATAATTCTACGATTAACTGTTCCTTAATATTCTCAGGAATTTCAGTTCTTTCAGGAGCATTTAAAAATTTACCTGCCATTTGATCTGAATCCCATTCTAACCAAGAATATTTATTGTAACGAGCTGATGATAAACTATTGTTAATAGCTTCCAGAGATTTTGATTTTTCTCTTACTCCAATGATATCACCTGATTTAACAGTATATGATGGAACGCTTAACACTTCTCCATTAACTGTAATATGCTTGTGAGTAACAAATTGTCTTGCAGCAGCTCTTGTTGGAGCAATACCTAATCGGAATACAACGTTATCTAAACGTGCTTCTAATAGTTGCAATAAGTTTTCACCAGTAATACCTTTTGTTCTTTGTGCATGTTCAAATAAGTTAAAGAATTGCTTCTCTAAAACACCATAGGTGTATTTAGCTTTTTGCTTTTCCATTAACTGAACACCATATTCAGAAAGTTTTCTTCTTCTTTTATTCGCACCATGTTGTCCAGGAGGATAATTCTTCTTTTCAAAATGCTTGTCAGGTCCGAAAATAGGTTCTCCTAATTTTCGTGCGATTTTCGACTTTGGTCCAATATATCTAGCCATGAATCTTTTTATTAAACTTTTTTCAATCTCAAAATACTTAAAAACACGTCTTAAACTCTTCTACGTGATGGTGGACGACATCCATTATGTGGTAATGGTGTTACATCAGTAATTTCAGTAACTTCGATACCTGCATTATGAACAGTACGGATAGCAGATTCTCTACCAGCACCAGGTCCTTTAACATATGCCTTCACTTTTCTTAATCCTAAATCGTAAGCTACCTTTGCACAGTCTTCCGCAGCCATTTGAGCTGCATAAGGAGTATTTTTCTTTGATCCTCTAAAACCCATCTTTCCAGATGACGACCAAGAAATTACTTGTCCCGTATTATTTGTTAACGAAATAATAATATTGTTAAAAGAAGCATGAACATGAACTTGCCCTGTAGCTTCAACCTTTACAACTCTTTTCTTAGATGATCCAGTCTTTTTTGCCATTTGCTTATCTATTATTTAGTTGCTTTCTTTTTATTAGCAATCGTTTTTCTTTTTCCTTTTCTGGTTCTCGCGTTATTCTTTGTACTTTGTCCTCTCACAGGAAGTCCAATACGATGACGAATACCTCTGTAACAACCAATATCCATTAATCGCTTAATGTTCATTTGAGTTTCTGAACGTAATGCTCCTTCAACCTTGTATTTACTGTTTACAAGTTCTCTTATTTTCGCAATATGCTCGTCATTCCAATCTTTTACTTTGATGTCATGATCAATTCCCGCTTCTTCTAAAATAGCTTCCGCAGTACTACGACCAATACCGTAGATATAGGTTAAACCTATAACACCTCTTTTATTTTTTGGTAAATCTACTCCAACAATTCTTGCCATAAATCTTTTTTAATTAAAGTACAAAAATAATAATTTATCCCTGACGCTGTTTAAACTTGGGATTTTTTTTATTAATAACGTATAGTCTACCATTTCGTCTAACGATTTTACAATCGCTACTGCGTTTTTTTACAGATGCTCTGACTTTCATTTTCTATTTTTTTTATTTATATCTATAAGTTATTCTACCTTTTGTAAGATCATAAGGTGACATTTCAACCTTTACTTTATCACCAGGTAAAATCTTGATGTAATGCATCCTCATTTTACCTGAGATGTGAGCTGTAATTACGTGACCATTTTCCAACTCAACCCTAAACATCGCATTTGATAATGCTTCGATAATGGTTCCATCTTGTTCTATCGAAGATTGTTTTGCCATATATTATATCTTATTTTTTGTAATCTCTTCTATATAATCAAATGTTGATAATATTTCAGCTCTACCTTTTTCAACTACTATTGCCAGTTCATAATGTGCAGAGGGTTTTCCATCAACAGTTCTTATTGTCCAACCATCATGGTCTTGTTTTATGTGTTTGCTTCCCATGTTTATCATTGGTTCAACACACAAAACTAATCCTTTTTTTAGAAGTATTCCTTTGCCTCGTTTTCCATAATTTGGAACCTCAGGAGCCTCATGCATATCTTTTCCCAATCCATGTCCAACCATTTCGCGTACTACAGAATAACCTGCATTTTCGGCGTGTTCTTGAACTGCATTTCCGATATCTCCAACTCTGTTTCCTTCGATAGCATTTGCTATACCTTTAAACAAAGATTCTTTGGTTACACGAAGTAAATTCATTACTTCCGGCTTAACTTCTCCAACTGGAAAGGTATAAGCTGTATCTCCATAATAGCCTTCCATATAAGTTCCACAATCAACAGAAACAATATCTCCTTCTTTCAAAACATAATCAGATGGTATTCCATGCACCACCTGGTCATTTACTGAAGTACACAAACTATTAGGATATCCGGCATAACCAAGAAATCCAGGTACAGCTCCATTATCTCTAATAAATTCTTCGGCCCGCTTATCTAATTCAAGAGTTGTTACTCCCGGTTTAATAAGTTTTGCTACTTCAGCAAGAGTTTTTGAAACCAGTAAATTGTTTCTTCTTACAATTTCAATTTCCTCTTCTGACTTATAAACTAACATCAAAGAACGTTGTAATATAAAATATTATCATTATATAGCAGAAGCTCCTCCAGCTCTGCCTTTTATTCTTCCTGATTTCATTAATCCATCGTAATGTCTCATTAAAAGATGACTTTCGATTTGTTGCAGTGTATCTAAAACAACACCTACAAGGATTAACAATGAGGTACCTCCATAAAATTGCGCAAACTGACTATCAACTCCACCAATTTGTGCAAAAGCTGGCAAGATAGCAATAATTGCTAAAAATATAGATCCTGGGAGTGTAATTCTTGACATAATCGTATCTAAAAATTCTACTGTTTTACGTCCAGGTTTTACACCAGGAATAAATCCTCCATTCTTTTTCATATCTTCTGCCATTTGCGAGGGATTTATAGTAATAGCAGTATAGAAGTATGTAAAAAGAATAATCATGATTGCAAATGTAAAGTTATACCAGAATCCAATCATATTTGAAAACGCAGCCGCGAAACCTGTAAGCATATCAGAATCTGCGAAACCAGCAACTGTTAAAGGTATGAACATTAAAGCCTGTGCAAAGATGATAGGCATTACACCTGCAGAGTTTACTTTTAACGGAATGTATTGTCGAACACCTCCGTATTGTTTATTTCCTACAATTCTTTTTGCATACTGTACAGGAATTTTTCGTGTACCCTGCACTAAAAGTATTGTAGCAATAAATACAAAGAACAATATTACCATTTCAAGTAAGAACACTACTAATCCACCTCCCTGATCTTCCAGTCTACTAACAAATTCAAATAATAAAGATTGTGGTAATCTTGCAATAATACCAATCATAATGATTAGTGATATACCATTACCAATCCCTTTTTCTGTTATTTTTTCACCTAGCCACATAATAAACATGGTTCCGGATGTAAGAATAACAACAGATGAAAACCAGAAGAATGTTCCACCACCTAATACAAACGCAGAATCAGGAAGCTGTACTTGTAAGTTTTTCAAGTAAGCTGGTGCCTGCATTACCAAAATAGCTACGGTTAGATACCTTGTTAACTGATTTATTTTTCTTCTGCCACTTTCACCTTCACGTTGTAACCTTTGGAAATAAGGAATAGCTATTCCTAATAACTGGATTACAATTGAAGCCGAAATGTAGGGCATAATACCCAATGCAAAAATGGATGCATTTGCAAATGCTCCACCTGAAAACATATTAAGAAGTCCTAAAACACCATCGGCAGTTTGTGTTTTTAACGCAGCTAATTGACTTGGATCAATACCTGGTAATACGATAAAACTACCCAATCTATATATTAATAATATAAATAGTGTATAAACAATACGATTTCTAAGATCTTCAATTTTAGCTATATTCCTTATTGTTTGTATTAAAGCTCTCATTAAATTATAATTTTACAATGGTTCCTTCAAGTGATTCAATTGCCTCAACAGCAGATTTTGAAAAAGCGTGTGCCTTAACTTCTAATTTCTTAGATAATGTACCATTACCAAGAATTTTTATACGGTCACTCTTTTTAGCTAATCCAGCATCGACAATTGCATCTACATCAATTGTAGTTAAACCTTTCTTTTCAGCTAATTTTTCTAAAGTCTCTATGTTAATTCCTTTATATTCCTTTCGAGAAATATTTGTGAACCCAAACTTAGGCAATCGTCTTTGTAAAGGCATTTGACCACCTTCAAAACCAATTTTCTTAGAATAACCGGATCTTGCTTTTTGCCCTTTATGACCTTTTGTTGCAGTTCCTCCTTTTCCAGATCCCTGTCCGCGGCCAACTCTTTTGCTGTTTTTTGTTGAGTTTTCAGCTGGTTTTAAGTTACTTAAATCCATATCTTTACTTTCAATTATTCGTTTTATTATTTTTATTCAACCCTAAGTAAATGTCTTACTTTAGTAATCATTCCTTGCACCTGAGGTGAATCATCAACCTCAATCGTATTATTCAATTTACGAATACCAAGTGCTTCTAAGGTTCTTTTTTGGCGTTTGGTACTTCCAATCCCGCTCTTTATTTGTGTAACTTTTATCTTCGCCATGAGTTTTAATTATTGGTCATTATCCGTTAAAAACTTTATCAAGGGTAACACCTCGTTGTTCAGCAATTGCTCTGGCATCACGTAATTCTAGCAATGCATTAATGGTTGCCTTTACCAGATTATGAGGGTTACTAGATCCTTTAGATTTAGCAAGAACGTCGGTAACACCAACACTCTCCAGAACAGCACGCATAGCACCACCTGCTTTAACTCCAGTACCATGAGACGCTGGTTTTAGAAAAACGTGAGCACCACCAAATCTGGAAATTTGTTCGTGAGGAATTGTACCTTTATAAATTGGTACTTTCACTAAATTTTTCTTAGCAGCTTCAACTCCTTTTGCAATTGCAGTTGTTACTTCTTTTGCTTTTCCAAGACCATAACCTACGATACCATCTTCGTTACCAACAACAACAATGGCAGTAAAACCAAAATTACGACCCCCTTTAGTAACTTTCGTTACTCTTTGAATACTAACGAGTCTATCCTTTAATTCTAAATCGCTGGTTTTAACTTTTCTTATACTTGTTGACATAATATTTTTATCTTAAAATTTAAGTCCACCCTCTCTGGCAGCCTCTGCTAATGATTTAACTCTACCATGATATAAAAAGCCGTTTCTGTCAAATACGACTTCGGTAATTCCGTTTTCCAACGCTTTTTTAGCTGCCAAATTACCAACAAGTTTTGCTTGTTCGATTTTTGCAACATTACCTTTTTCAGCAATTTCTTTATTCTTAGAACATACTGACAGCAAAGTCTTTCCTTCCAGATCGTCGATAAACTGAACGTATATCTGCTTATTACTTCTAAAAACAGACATTCTTGGCCTAGCTGCAGAACCACTGATCTGCTTACGAATACGCCTTTTTATTCTAATTCTTCTCTCTTGCTTTGTTAAAGCCATGACTCTTGTTTTTTAAACGTTATACACTAGCTGATTTACCGGCTTTTCTACGTAATTCTTCACCAACGAATTTAATACCTTTACCTTTGTAAGGTTCTGGTGGACGAAGAGAACGGATTTTTGCAGCTACTTCACCTATTAACTGTTTGTTTACACTTGTTAAAGTTACAATAGGATTAGCTCTTCTTTCTTGTACCGCTTCTACTTTAACTTCGTCAGGTATTTGAAAATGAATGTCGTGAGAAAAACCTAAACTAAGTTCTAAAACTTGACCTTTAGCCTCAGCTCTGTATCCAACACCTACTAATTCTTGCTTTAGAGTAAATCCTTCAGATACTCCAATAACCATGTTATGAATTAATGAACGATATAAACCATGCAAAGACTTTTGTCTTTTTTCTTCGTTTGATCGCTCAACAATAACCTGGTTTTCTTTTACTTCTACTTTGATATCAGTGTCTACTAGTTGCGAAATTTCTCCTTTTGGTCCTTTAACTTTAACCTCGTTCGTTTCGCTAATAGTCACTGTAACTCCGCTGGGTAAATCAATTGGTAATATTCCTATTCGTGACATTTAGAACTCCTCCTTAATTAATGTACATAACATATTACCTCGCCACCAACATTTAGGGTTCGTGCTTCTTTATCTGTAATAACACCTTTCGATGTTGATAAAATAGCTATTCCTAAACCATTAAGTACTCTTGGTATTTCGTTAGTATCTACATATTTTCTTAATCCTGGCTTACTCACTCGTTGTATTGAATGAATAGCTGGTGTTTTAGTTTCTGGGTGATATTTTAATGCTATCTTTATTTTTCCCTGTTTATTGTCATCTTCAAATTTATATGATAAGATGTAACCTTTATCATAAAGTAATTTTGTAATGTCTTTCTTTAAATTTGAAGCAGGGATTTCTACTACCCTATGATTTGCCATCACGGCATTTCTTATACGAGTAAGATAATCTGCTATCGGATCTGTGATCATATCTTTTTCTAATTTTAATTACAATCTACCAACTTGCTTTCTTAACACCAGGTATCAAACCTTTTGATGCCATTTCTCTAAAGGTAATTCTACTTATCCCAAATTGTCTCATATAACCCTTTGGTCTTCCAGTTATTAAACATCTATTATGAAGTCTAATAGGATTAGAATTTTTTGGTAATCTGCTTAATCCAACATAATCACCTTCCGCCTTAAGTTTTGCTCTTTTTTCAGCATACTTATCAACCAACTTTTGACGCCTTACTTCGCGAGCTTTCATTGATTCTTTAGCCATAACGATCTAATTCTTTTTAATGTTTTTAAATGGAATACCAAATCCGCGTAATAAAGCAAATCCTTCTTCATCAGTTTGAGCTGTAGTAACAAATGTTATTTCTAATCCTAAAATTTTGTTGATCTTATCAAGATCAATTTCAGGGAAAATAATTTGTTCCTGTACTCCCATAGTATAGTTACCTCTACCGTCAAATTTAGAACTTACACCGTTGAAGTCACGAATACGAGGAAGTGATATACAAATTAATCTTTCTAAAAATTCGTACATTTTACTTCTGCGTAAAGTTACTTTTACTCCAATTGGCATTCCTTTTCTTAACTTAAAGTTAGATATATCCTTTTTTGAGTATGTTTTAACGGCTTTTTGTCCAACAATAAGCGCTAATTCTTCCTGAGCAGCTTCAATAAGTTTCTTATCGGCAACTGCCTGACCAACACCTTGATTTAGAATTATTTTTTCTAATCTAGGAACTTGCATTACACTTTTGTAATTAAATTCCTTAGTTAGTGCAGGAATTATCTCTTCTTTGTATTTGGTCTGTAAAACAGGCGTATATTCCATTACTTGATTTCCTCTCCTGATTTTTTTGAATATCGCACTAATTTATTTTTCTCATTCAATTTTCTACCAATCCTTGTAGGATTTCCAGTAGAAGGATCAACCACCATCAGATTCGAAATATGAACTGGTGCCTCCTTTTTAACGATACCACCTTGTGGATTAGTCGCGTTAGGCTTAGTGTGTTTTGAAACCATATTAACACCTTCAACAATAGCTTTCTCCTTGTCGTAAATTACTTCAAGGACTTTTCCTTGTTGTCCTTTATTTTCACCTGCATTTACGTAAACAGTATCGCCTTTTTTAATGTGTAATTTCCTTCGCATGCAGCAATTATTTTTAATTATAATACTTCTGGAGCTAATGAGATAATCTTCATGTAATTTTCACGCAATTCTCTTGGTATTGGACCAAAAATACGTGTTCCACGAATTTCACCTGTTGCATTTAACAATACAACTGCATTGTTATCGAAACGAATGTAAGAGCCATCTGGTCGACGAACTTCTTTTCTAGTTCTAACCACAACAGCTCGACTTACTGTTCCTTTTTTAACTTCTCCTGATGGTAAAGCACTTTTAATAGCAACAACTATTTGATCACCAATCGAAGCGTATCTTTTACCAGTACCACCAAGTACACGGATGCACAATACTTCTTTGGCTCCACTGTTATCAGCTACTGTTAGTCTACTTTCTTGTTGTATCATGACTATTTAACTCTTTCAATGATTTCTACTAATCTCCAACATTTATTCTTGCTTAATGGTCTTGTTTCCATAATCTTAACAGTATCTCCAATATTGCAAGTATTCTCCTCATCATGAGCAGTAAATTTATTTCTGCGTTTGATGAATTTACCGTATTTTTCGTGTTTTACTTTTCGTTCAACAGCAATTACAATGGTTTTATCCATTTTGTTGCTAACAACAACACCAATACGCTCTTTTCTCAGTTTCCTTGTTGTTTCCATTTTAAAAAATTAACTGTTTGAGTTTTCGTTTAATTCTCTTTTTCGCAACTCAGTATTCAATCTTGCAATATTCTTGCGTGCTTCTTTAATCTTTAACGGATTATCTAAAGGAGACACAGCATGATTAAGCTTCAGACGAGTTAGATGAGTTTTTTCAGTATCGATTCTCTCCACTAACTCTTTTGTTGACAATTCTTTTATTTCAGAACTTTTCATTTCGTACTAATTTGTTTTTTCAACATAATCTCGTCTAACAACGAATTTTACTGGGATAGGTAATTTCTGTGCAGCAAGTCGCAATGCTTCTTGTGCAACTTTAAATGGAACACCTTCTGCTTCAATAAGAATTCTTCCTGGTTTTACAGGAGCAACAAATCCTTCTGGTGCACCACGACCTTTACCCATACGTACCTCTGCAGGTTTCTTTGTGATTGGTTTATCCGGAAAAATTCTGATCCAAATCTGACCTTCACGTTTCATGTATCTTGTCACAGCTTGTCGTGCTGCTTCAATTTGTCGTCCAGTCATCCAACACTCTTCAAGTGCTTTGATTCCGAAAGAACCGAAAGCAAGCTGATTCCCTCTTTGGGCATTACCTTTCATCTTGCCCTTTTGGACTCTTCTGTATTTAACTTTTTTTGGCTGTAACATTTTTAATAATCTTTAAAATTATCGCCTTATTTTCTTTTTCTCTTATTGAAGCCACCACTCTTGCCTTGATTCCCGTGGTTGCCATGACTTGGTTTTTGATTTTTCGCAGCTCCCAGATTTGGAGATAAATCTCTTTTTCCAAAAACTTCGCCTTTACAAATCCAAACTTTGACTCCCATTAAACCCACTTTGGTTAAAGCTTCACATAATGCGTAATCGATATCGGCACGGAACGTATGTAACGGAGTACGTCCCTCTTTATAAACTTCGGTACGTGCCATTTCAGCACCACCTAAACGTCCAGATATCTGGATTTTGATACCCTCTGCACCCATTCTTATTGTTGATGCGATTGCCATTTTTACAGCTCGACGGTATGACACTTTACCTTCGATTTGACGCGCAATTGCATTACCAACGATAGTAGCATCAAGTTCCGGTCTTTTAACTTCAAATATATTTATTTGAACTTCTTTATGAGTTATTTTCTTTAACTCTTCTTTTAACTTATCTACTTCTTGGCCACCTTTACCAATAATAATTCCTGGACGTGCAGTATTTACAGTAACAGTTATTAGTTTTAAAGTTCTTTCAATAACAATTTTTGAAATACTAGCTTTTGCTAATCGAGCTTCAAGATATTTTCTTATCTTATTATCCTCAACCAGCTTTTCAGCATAATGCCTTCCACCGTACCAATTAGAATCCCAACCTTTAATGATCCCTAATCGATTTGAAATCGGATTTACTTTTTGTCCCATCTATTGTTCTGTTTGAGTATCGTTGTTATTTAAATTATCAAGCACTACAGTTACGTGATTTGATCTTTTTCTGATTCTGTGAGCTCTTCCTTGAGGAGCTGGTTGAATTCTTTTTAACATTCTACCGCCATCAACAAAAACTTCTTTCACGATTAACTTGCTATCTTCAATTCGAACTCCTTCGTTTTTATTTTGCCAATTTGCAATTGCAGAAAGCAATAATTTCTCTAAACGATTTGAAGCTTCTTTCGAATTATATTTTAACATATCAAGAGCACGGTTTACTTCCATTCCTCTAACCATATCCGCAACTAACCTCATTTTTCTTGGTGAAGTAGGGCAATTACGTAACATCGCAAAATATTCACTTTTTTTGCTTTCTTTTACCTGGTTGGCTCTTATTCTTTTTCTTGCACCCATTATAGTCTTATATTTTTATTGTAATATACTATATCGTCGGTTTATTAACCTTTTCTATTACCAGCATGTCCTCTGTAAGTTCTGGTAGGAGCAAATTCACCTAATTTGTGTCCAACCATGTTCTCAGTAACATATACCGGGATAAATTTATTTCCGTTGTGCACGGCAACTGTGTGCCCAACGAAATCCGGAGATATCATTGATCTTCTAGACCAGGTTTTAATTACAGACTTTTTGCCTGCTTCGTTCATGTCAAGAACTCTCTTTTCTAGTTTAAAATCAATAAATGGGCCTTTTTTCAATGATCGACTCATAGCAAACTATTTTATTTCTTACGTTTTTCTACTATATACTTATTAGAAGCTTTTTTCTTAGCTCGTGTTTTGTATCCTTTTGCAGGCATACCGTTTCTTGATCTTGGGTGACCTCCTGAAGATCTTCCTTCACCACCACCCATTGGGTGATCAACTGGATTCATTACAACACCACGAACTCTAGGTCTTCTTCCTAACCATCTATGTCTACCTGCTTTTCCGGAAACTTCTAAACTATGATCAGAATTTCCTACATTACCAATTGTAGCACGACAAGTAGTAAGTACCATTCTCGATTCTCCAGAAGGCAATTTCACAATTGCAAATTTCCCATCGCGAGATGTAAGTTGAGCGTTTGTGCCCGCACTTCTTGCTAATATAGCACCTCTTCCAGGTTGTAATTCAATATTGTGAATGATTGTTCCTAAAGGGATATCTGAAAGGAATAATGTATTTCCAATTTCCGGAGCTACATCTTTACCCGACATAATAGTTTGTCCTACTTGTAATCCGTTTGGAGCAATGATATATTTCTTTTCGCCATCCTTATATACAACTAATGCAATACGAGCAGTTCTATTTGGATCGTACTCAATGCTTTTAACGGTCGCTTCCATCCCATCTTTGTTGCGAAGGAAATCAATCATTCTGTATCTCTTTTTATGACCACCACCAATATATCTCATGGTCATTCTTCCATCGTTATTCCTTCCCCCAGATCTTTTTATCGGAGCTAACAAAGATTTCTCAGGAGTGCTTTTCGTAATTGAATCGAATGCACCGATTATCTTATGTCTTTGTCCTGGTGTAACAGGGTTTAATTTACGTACTGCCATGTCAATTAAATATTGCTATAAAAATCTATTTTTTCACCATCTGCTAAAGTAACGATCGCCTTTTTAAAAGATTTTGATCGTCCTGCAATTACACCTGATTTGGTATAACGAGATTTCTTCTTTCCAAGATATCGCATAGTATTTACTGATTCTACAGAAACACCATACATATCCTCAATTGCTTTTTTTATCTGAAGCTTGTTCGCCTTTGTATCCACTACAAAACCATACCTGTTAAAGTTTTCACCTTGCATGGTCATTTTTTCGGTAACTATTGGCTTTACTAAAATATCCATCGTCTCTATATTTTACTATATTCTAAACATTTTATGCAAAGGCTCGATTGAATTCTCAACAAAGAGTAGAACTGTTGCATTCATTATATCATAAGTGGTTAATTCAGAAATTGTTACCACTTTAACATCTTGTAAATTTCTGGATGACAAATATATATTTTTATTTTGTTCAGATAAAACTAAAAGCATTTTTTTATCTGCAACTTCCAGATTATTTCTAAGTTGTATGAATTCTTGAGTTTTTGGAACTTCGAAATTAAATTCTTCAAGCACTTTAATATTGTCGTTATTTGCTTTATATGCTAAAGCTGATTTACGAGCTAATTGCTTTACTTTTTTATTTAATTTGAAAGAGTAATCTCTTGGTTTTGGACCAAATACTCGTCCTCCTCCTCTAAAAACAGGAGATTTTATGCTACCTGCTCTAGCTGTACCCGTTCCTTTTTGTCTCTTAATTTTTCTAGTACTACCGGCTATTTCTGCTCTTTCTTTCGATTTGTGAGTGCCTTGACGTTTATTTGCTAAATATTGTTTTACATCTAAATAAATAGCATGGTCGTTTGGTTCAATTTTAAAAATTGAATCATTCAAGGTAACCTTTTTCCCGGTGTCTTTTCCTGTTATATTAACTATAGCTAATTCCATTACTTCTGAATAATTAAATATGAACCATTTGCTCCAGGAACTGATCCTTTAACAACTAATAAATTATTCTCTTTTATAACCTTGATAACTTTTAAGTTAAGAACCTTAACTTTTTTATTACCAGTTTGGCCAGCCATTCTCATTCCTTTAAATACTCTTGAAGGATACGAAGATGCTCCTAATGAACCAGGTGCTCTAAGTCTGTTGTGCTGACCATGAGTTTGTCCACCAACTCCGTGAAAACCATGTCGTTTTACAACACCTTGAAAACCTTTTCCTTTAGTATAGCCAGCAACGTCAATCCACATATCTTCATTGAAGATATCGATTGTTACATCTTCACCAACATTGTAGTCTTTTGCGAAATTTTTAAATTCGTGTAAGATTCTACGAGGTGTAGTACCAGCTTTTTTAAAGTGTCCTTTCAAAGGATTGCTAGTGTTTTTTTCCTTTTTTTCATCAAAAGCCAATTGGTATGCGTGATAACCATCATTTTCAGGTGTTCTTACCTGGGTTACAACACATGGCCCAGCCTCAATAACAGTGCATGGAATATTTTTTCCCTCGGCACTGAAGATGGATGTCATTCCAATCTTTTTTCCAATTAATCCTGGCATGTTTTTCTTTTTTTAACTTTAATTACACTTTGATTTCAACTTCAACTCCACTAGGTAATTCCAACTTCATTAAAGCATCAATAGTTTTTGGTGTTGAACTATAGATGTCTAACAATCTTTTATAAGAAGAAAGTTGAAACTGTTCTCTCGATTTTTTATTAACGAAAGGAGAACGTAATACTGTAAATATCCTTTTATGAGTAGGTAGTGGAATTGGACCACTAATTACAGCACCTGTGGATTTAACCGTCTTCACAATTTTCTCTGCAGATTTATCTACAAGATTGTGATCGTAAGATTTTAATTTAATTCTAATCTTCTGGCTCATCTTTATCCTAATTAAACAAATTCACTTTTACCTTTTGCTTTCTCAACTATTTCTTTAGCTATTCCTGCAGGAACTTCCTCGTAATGTGAGAATTCCATTGTAGAAGTAGCTCTTCCCGAACTTAATGTTCTTAATACAGTTACGTAACCGAATTTTTCGGATAGTGGGACTTTCGCTTTAATAACTCTGGCACCACCTTTATTTTCCATACCTTCAATTTTACCTCTGCGTCTGTTAAAGTCGGCTATTATTTCACCCATATATTCTTCGGGTGTCACAACTTCTGCAGTCATGATTGGTTCTAACAGTTTAGGTTGTGCTTTTGCACAGGCATGTTTAAACGCCATCTTTGCAGCTATTTCAAAAGATAATGCATCAGAATCTACTTCATGGTAAGAACCATCAAGTAATGTTACTTTTAAGCTATCCACTTGATATCCTGCTAAAACACCATTATACATAGCTTCTGCAAAACCTTTTTGTACAGATGGAATATATTCTCGAGGAACGTTTCCTCCTTTAACTTTATCAACAAATTGTAATCCAACTTGACCTTCATCAACAGGACCAACCTCTATAACAATGTCGGCAAACTTACCACGACCGCCTGATTGTTTCTTAAAGACTTCACGGTGCTCAACTGTTGCTGTAATTGCTTCTTTATAATTAACCTGAGGTGCGCCTTGATTACATTCTACTTTAAATTCACGTACTAAACGATCTAATAAAATTTCAAGGTGTAATTCTCCCATTCCGCTTATTACGGTTTGACCTGAGTCTTTATCAACCTTAACTGTAAATGTAGGGTCTTCTTCAGCTAATTTATGTAAAGCAATATTTAATTTATCTAAATCTTTTTGTGTTTTTGGTTCAACAGCAATTCCAATAACTGGTGCTGGAAAATCCATCGATTCTAAAATAATCTGATGTTTTTCGTCACATAAAGTATCACCAGTTCTTAAATCCTTAAATCCAACTGCAGCACAAATATCGCCCGCTTCGATAACATCTTTTGGAATCTGCTTGTTTGCGTGCATTTGATATAAACGAGATATTCTTTCTCGTTTACCTGTTCGAGGATTCATTACATAAGAGCCAGATTCAATTTTTCCTGAATATACTCTTATAAATGCTAATCTTCCAACAAATGGATCTGTTGCAATCTTAAATGCCAAAGCAGCTAAAGGCTCATCATTTTCAGGTTTGCGTTCAACTGTTTGGTCGTTTTTAGGATTAATACCACTTACACTTTCAACATCCATAGGACTTGGTAAAAACGCAACAACAGAATCTAATAATCGTTGAACACCTTTATTTTTAAATGCTGATCCACAAAGAACCGGAGTGATTGTCATCTCGATTGTAGCTTTGCGTATAACAGCTATCATTTCTTCTTTTGTAATTGATTCAGGATCTTCGAAGTATCTTTCCATTAAAGCATCATCATGTTCAGCAACTGCTTCAACCAATTTGCCTCTCCACTCATTAGCTTCACCAACCAATTCGGTAGGAATTTCTACTAATTCGTAACGAGTACCCATAGTTTCATCCTCGTGCCAAACAACTGCCTTATTTTCAATTAAGTCGATAACTCCTGAAAATGACTCTTCTGAACCAATCGGTATTTGAATAGGTACAGGATTTGCTCCAAGTTTTTCTTTTATTTGACTAACAACTGAATAGAAGTCGGCACCTGAACGATCCATCTTATTTACGAATGCCATTCTAGGTACGTTGTACTTATCAGCCTGACGCCATACTGTTTCAGATTGAGGTTCAACACCTCCTACAGCACAAAACACTGCGACAGCTCCGTCTAAAACACGCAAAGATCTTTCTACCTCAACGGTAAAATCAACGTGTCCGGGAGTATCAATTATGTTTATTTTGTAATCTTGATCCAGGTACTTCCAATATGTGGTAGTTGCTGCTGAAGTTATCGTAATTCCTCTTTCTTGCTCTTGAACCATCCAGTCCATCGTTGCAGCTCCGTCGTGCACCTCTCCTATACGATGTGTTATACCAGTATAAAACAGAATTCTTTCTGTTGTAGTAGTTTTACCGGCATCAATGTGAGCCATGATTCCGATATTTCTGGTATTTTGCAGCGCTTTACTCATCTCTATTTCTCAACCCTCTTTATCACTATATTATTTAAAATCTAAAATGTGCAAATGCCTTATTTGCATCGGCCATTCTGTGAGTTTCTTCTTTTCTTTTAAAGGCTCCACCCTCTTCGTTATAAGCAGCCATAATTTCTTGTGACAACTTTTCAGCCATATTTTTACCACTACGTTGACGCGCATATTTGATCATATTTCTAATACTGATCGCCGTCTTTCTTTTAGGGTTAACCTCCATTGGAACCTGGAATGTAGCTCCACCAATTCTTCTACTTTTTACTTCAACCATTGGAGTAATATTTTCCAAAGCTTTTTTCCAAATCTCTACAGGAGTCTTTTCAACATCCTTATTTTTTGCAGCTAAAACATCCATTGCATCATAAAAGATCTGATATGCAGTGTTTTTCTTACCATCAATCATAAGATCGTTAACAAATCTAGTTACCAATGTATCTTTGTACTTTGGATCTGGTAAGATTATTCGCTGTTTTGGTTTTGATTTTCTCATCTCTCTTTAAACTCTATGAATTCGTTTATTTTTTTGGTCTCTTAGTTCCGTATTTTGAACGTCTTTGAGTTCTACCTTCAACTCCTGAAGTATCTAAAGCACCTCTAATTAAGTGATATCTAACACCTGGAAGATCTTTTACCCTACCACCTCTAATTAAAACAATTGAGTGTTCTTGTAAATTATGACCTTCTCCTGGAATATAAGCATTCACTTCCTTTCCATTTGTTAACCTTACCCTTGCAACTTTTCTCATTGCTGAATTAGGTTTCTTAGGGGTTGTAGTATATACACGAGTACATACACCTCTCCTTTGAGGACATGCGTCCAAAGCAGGAGCTTTTTTCTTCTCCACAATCTGAGTTCTTCCTTTTCTTACTAACTGCTGTATTGTAGGCATATAGACAACTATTTAAATTAATTTTTTATAAAATCGGTCTGCAAAAGTATTCTTTTTTTTTATAAATACACAATAAATTTCAATTTATTTCGTCTTTTTTAATTGATTTATTGTAATTTGTTTTTCAGTGGATATTATATCAGGAACCTTCTAAATTCACTGATTTTTATTATTTTAACCACCTAAAACTTTGGCTGAAAATGCCGCAAAAATATATTCTTTTTTATAAAATAGCAAGTGAATATACACTTAAATTGAATTTTCTCACTATTTAGAAAGAGTTTTAATATAACAAGGTCTAATTGTACTTTAAATTCATCATTCAAATTTTTATATAATAATATATTATGAGCACTTGCGTGTTAGTAAAAAATTACTATTTTTGAGGCCCATTTATCTATCTTATTATAAATGTTTTGTTTTTAAGAATTTGTGAGAAATAATTATTAATTAAATCATTAAATACATATGAAAGCTTATCAAACAGATAAAATAAGGAATATCGCTTTGGTAGGTAACGGCGGATCTGGTAAGACCACGTTAGCTGAAGCAATGCTTTTTGAAGGAGGTGTTATTGAAAGAAAAGGAACTGTAAACGGAAAAAACACAGTTTCTGACTACAATGATATTGAACATGAAAATTTAAACTCAGTTTTTTCAACTGTATTATATACTGAATTTAATGATCACAAAATTAATATTATAGATACCCCTGGTGCTGATGATTTTTCTGGAGGTGTTATTTCAGCCTTTTCAGCCATTGACATGGCAGTTATGTTAATAAACTCACAAAACGGAGTTGAAGTTGGAACAGAAATATTAAACAGGCGTTGCGAGTCTTATAACAAACCATTGATGCTTGTTTTCAATAAGTTAGATCAAGAAAATGCTAATTTTGAAAAAACATTAGAGTCTGTTAAAACTACTTTTGGGAGTAAAGCCGTATTAGTTCAGTATCCTGTTGCTACAGGCGCTGATTTTAATGCAATCATTGATGTTTTATTAATGAAAATGTACAAGTTCAGTCCTACCGGTGAAAGAGAAATTTTAGATATCCCAGCGGATCAAATAGATACAGCAACAGAGCTTCACAATGCATTAATTGAAGCTGCTGCTGAGAACGATGAACAATTGATGGAGCTTTTCTTTGAAAAAGGGTCCCTTGATGAAAATGAAATGAGAAAAGGCATTAGAGCCGGTATAATTACTCGTGGATTATTCCCAATCTTTTGTACTTCTGCTGAAAAAAGTTATGGAATTAAAAGAGTTCTGGAATTTATAACCAATGTAGCTCCTGCTCCTGATAAAATGCCAGCAAAAGTTACCGTTGATAATAAGACTGTTGAATGTAAAACTGAGGGTGCTTCTAATTTATTTGTTTTTAAAACAACAAATGAATCTCATATTGGTGAAATAACTTATTTTAGAGTTATTTCGGGCAAGGTTTCTGAAGGAATGGATCTTACAAATGTAAACACTGGTGCAAAAGAAAGATTATCTCAAATTTATGCTGTAGCAGGTAAAAACAGAAATAAAGTAACTGAACTTGTTGCCGGTGATATTGGTGCTGCTGTTAAACTAAAAAACACAAAAACAAATCATACTCTTACCAATTCTAAGGATACTGTTAAGTTTCCTCCTATAACTTTCCCTAACTCAAAATTCAGAACTGCTATTAAAGCCGCAAATGAATCGGATGATGAAAAGTTAGGTGAAGCATTAAATAGAATTCATGAAATTGATCCTACGATTGTTATTGAATATTCAAAAGAACTAAAGCAGATTCTTATACATGGTATGGGAGAATATCATCTAAATAACATCGTAAAATGGCATTTGGATAATGTGTATAAAATTGAAACTGAATTCCTTGCTCCTAAAATTCCTTACAGAGAAACAATTACAAAAATAGCAGGTGCAACATATCGACACAAAAAGCAATCTGGAGGATCAGGACAATTTGGTGAAGTTCATATGGTTATTGAACCTTATAAGGAAGACATGCCAGATCCTACTTTTTACAAAATTGACGGTAAAGAATTTAAGGTTTCTGTTAGAAATAAAGAAGAACATCCACTTCCATGGGGAGGTAAATTAGTATATTATAATTGTATTGTTGGTGGTTCGATTGATGCCAGATTTTTACCTGCTATATTAAAAGGTATAATGGAAAAAATGGAAGAAGGTCCACTTACCGGTTCGTATGCTCGTGATATTAGAGTAGCAGTTTATGACGGTAAGATGCACCCTGTTGACTCAAATGAAATTTCATTTAAACTTGCCGGACGTAATGCATTTAGAGCTGCTTTTAAAGAAGCAGGACCAAAAATTATGGAACCTATTTACGATGTTGAAGTTCTTGTTCCATCGGACAGAATGGGTGACGTGATGAGTGATTTGCAAGGAAGAAGAGCCATGATCGAAGGTATGAACAGTGATAAAGGATTTGAAAAACTAAATGCTAAAGTTCCTTTAGCTGAGTTAAACAAATATTCAACTGCTCTGAGTTCGATTACAGGAGGTAGAGCGACGTATACCATGAAGTTTGCAAAATACGAACAAGTTCCAATGGATGTTCAGGATAAACTGATTAAAGCATTCGAAGAGGAAGAAGAAGAAGATTAGTAATCAATTCTATATATAAAAAAAGCTTGATCATATTGATCAGGCTTTTTTTATTGAAATAAATCTTATCTATTTTAACTTATCTGAATAATCTGACCACTCCAAAATTCCTGCTTCCACCAGACTCAGAATCTGCACCTTCTGTTGGTTGGGAATCCGTGGATTTACCTAAGTTTTTATTGTTGTAGTTTACATTATCCCATCCTGTAACTTCCACAACAAAAAAGTAGTTTCCTTCGGGGGCTGGCTTATTACCGTTTTTAGTATCTCCTTTCCATCCTTTCCAATCGCGGATATCTCCTTCATATTCATGTACCACTTGCCCTACTCTATTAAAAATTGTTATTTTAAAACTTCGAATGGATTTAAAATCATCCTTCATAATAAATACATTATTAAAATCATCACCATTCGGAGTAAAAACATTAGGAAATTCAATTTTTGAAGGTTCAACCTTTACGTCAACAAAAATAGAATCTCTGCACCCAGATTCACTTTCGCTGTATAACCTTAATGTATAAGTTTTACCTGAATCAGCGACAGTATAATAATAGGTATGTTCAGGTTCAAAGAGAAAATCTTCAGTTTTTAGGGTATCAATATCATTGTTCCATAATGTATCTCCAAAAAACCACTTGTATTTTTGACCGTTTAAAGATTCATTTTTAAATCGTACCATAAGTGGTGCTGATCCTGTGATGGTTGCATCACCACTTCCGCTATCACCGTCAATACCTGTTTTATCATCAACGACAGTCCATGAAAGATCTGCATCTGTTTCAATAGCTGTATATTCAATATCATCTTCTGCCTGACAACCAAATCGGTCTGTAATTAAAACTGAAAAAATGGTATTCTCTGTAGGAAGCTCTGATTCATTATCAGTTGGATCCTCACCTATGCTAGTAAAAGGACCATTATAACTTCTAAAATCATCTTCCTCGGGATTTGAAGTCCATGTGTATGAACTCAACTTATTTTTTAAGGTATAATAAGTTCCTGTTAAAGGATAATAATAAGTTAAGGGTGTATCAAAATAAGTAGTTGTATAATAATATGGTTCAGTTAATAATGCCAAATAATCACAATCATTATCTGGATGTAAACTAACTTCAACATTTAAATCATCATTATTATATACCCAGACTACATATTCCTGAATGGTATCAGCTTTTGTTAAAACAACCTTGTAACCGCCATCGCTTAAATTTGAAATTGTTGAGCTTGTAGAATCTATGTTAATGGAAAAATCTTTAAGTGCATCCGTAAAATCGTTAGTTACTTCATTAAACTTAAACCATTCAAAATCATAAGCCCCAAATCCTGTTGAGTCGTTAGCTATAAGTTCACCTGCATCGGTTAATTCTGTACAAAAAACAAAAACAAAATCACTATCTGAATATTCAGTAGCTTCTGAGAAATCAGCCGGAGAGGATATTTGCCCCAATACACTCAGGTTTAAAACCAACAGAAAAGATAATAATAAATACTTCAAATTCATCACCATAACAATTTTCACTTCTCTTTAATGCAAACTACAATAATAACAAATCTGCATCAATAAAATTGTATGAGACTTATGTTTTTTACTTTATGTACAGAATAATTTAGCAATTTAATCCCAATAGCATTGATTCTTAAAAAATGTGTATAAATACTTTCCAGCGATCTTGGTTTGGCAGATAATAGAATATATTTTTACAGCTTAAATTTTAAAAATCAGGAATTACAGAAAGGAATTTTTATTGTGTACGATTATTTGAAGGAGTTAAACGAAGCACAAAAAGAGGCGGTAGTAAATTATCAGGGAGCTTCGTTAGTGATTGCTGGAGCAGGATCAGGAAAAACACGTGTATTAACCTATAGAATTACTCACCTACTTGCCAATGGTATTCCTGCCCATAAGATTCTGTCTTTAACATTTACCAATAAGGCAGCAGCTGAAATGAAATCTCGTATTTCAAAAATGGTAGGTGCTGATATTGCCCGCTATTTATGGATGGGAACTTTTCATTCTATTTTTGCAAAAATACTTAGGATGGAAGCCGAACACATGGGATATTCTTCGAATTTCACCATTTACGACACTATCGATTCAAAAAATCTGGTTAAAAAAATAATCAAAGAACTCGGTTTAGATGATAAAACATACAAACCTAACGAAATATATGGCAGAATATCAAGTGCCAAAAATAACTTAATAACAGCCAAAGCATATAGTAGTAATCAACAAATAATTATACAAGACCAAAAAAGCAAGCCTCCACGACCACGAATGGCAGAAATATACATGATGTATGCTAATCGTTGTAAGAAAGCTGATGCCATGGATTTTGACGATTTGCTTTTAAATACAAACATTCTATTTAGAGATAATCCTGAAGTACTTGAAAAATACCAGGATAAATTCAAATATATTCTTGTTGATGAGTACCAGGATACAAATTTTGCACAATATCTTATCATTAATAAGCTAAGTGCTAAAAATAAAAATATCTGTGTTGTAGGTGACGATGCACAAAGTATTTACGGATTTCGTGGTGCTAAAATTGAAAATATTCTCAATTTCAAGAATGACTACCCGGGTTATCAGCTTTATAAGCTTGAGCAAAATTACAGATCAACAAAAATGATTGTTGAAGCTGCCAATAGCTTAATTAAGAAAAACAAGGAGCAGATCCCTAAAAAAGTTTATTCTAAAAATGCTGATGGTGAAAAGATTAAGGTTCTTGAAACAGAAACTGATAAAGATGAAGCTTTTACAACCGCTCGTATAATTCAGGATATCATGCTTGAACGAGATTACGAATACAAAGATTTTGCAATACTTTACCGGACAAATGCACAATCGAGGAGTTTTGAAGAAGCTTTGCGCCGTTTTAATATTCCATATAAAGTTTATGGAAGTATATCTTTTTATCAGCGTAAGGAAATAAAAGATATTCTGGCCTATTTCCGGTTGGCAATTAATCAAAAAGACGACGAAGCTTTATTAAGAATTATCAACTATCCTATTCGCGGAATTGGTCAAACTACTGTTTCGAAAATTGAAGATTATGCAAACAATCAAAATAAAAACATTTGGGATGTACTTTTAGAGATCGACAAAATACAAACAGGTCTAAATTCAGGAACAATTGCCAAATTAGTTAAGTTTAGAGAATTAATCCAAGGTTTTACTGAGGACATAAAAAGTCTTGATGCCTATGATGCTGCCATGGATATTGCAAAGGAATCGGGCATTTTAAAAGACCTACATAATCCTGAATCGCACGAAGAACAGACAAAATATGAAAATGTTGAAGAATTACTAAACGGGATCAAGGAATTTGTTGACGACAATAATGATCCTGAGTTTTTTCCTTCGCTCGATAAGTTTATGGAAAATGTTGCATTACTCACAAATCAGGATAATGAAAAAAGTGAGGATTTGAATACCGTTACCATAATGACTATACACGCAGCTAAGGGTCTTGAGTTCAAACATGTATTTTTGGTAGGATTAGAGGAAGATCTTTTTCCTTCGCCAATGTCTTCAGGCACACAAAAAGAACTTGAAGAAGAACGACGTTTGTTTTATGTTGCACTTACCAGAGCAGAGGAATCAGCAACCATAAGTTTTGCAAAAGAAAGATATAAATGGGGTGTACCAACGAGCTGCCGTCCCAGCAGATTTATTAAAGAAGTCGATGAACAATACCTTGATTTACCTGAATCATTTTTCGAAGAAGCACTTCCTTCTTTTAAAAATGATGATTTATTTGGCAAATCATCTAAACCCCGGTTTGAAAAAAGGATTCTTGGTGTCAATGCAACAGTACCACAGGCAAATAAAAAGCTTGTGAAGCTTAGCGAAGCAAACAGGAAATCAGGCTCGCAGGCAAACGAAAACTTCAAGGCAGATGATCTTTCTTTGATTGAAGCAGGAATGATTGTTCGTCACGAAAAATTTGGCTTTGGTGAAGTAATCACTATCGAAGGAACAGATCCAAACAAAAAGGCTAAAGTCAAATTTGAAGTTGTAGGCGAAAAACAACTTTTACTTAAATTTGCTAAATTGCAAATTGTTACCGAATAAATATATTTTAATTCTTTGATTGCTAAATCAAAATAGACTATTTTTGCACAAAATCATTCATAAATTATGGAATACAATACAAGCAGGAAGAAACTCGTATTACCTGAATACGGTAGGAATATACAAAAAATGGTAATGTTAACAAAAGCAGAGCCAGACAGAGATAAAAGGAATCAAATGGCACAGGCAATTATCGCCATTATGGGTAATATGAATCCTCACCTAAGAGATATCGTTGACTTTAAACACAAACTTTGGGATCATCTTGCCATAATATCAGAATTTGATCTTGATATTGATTCACCTTATGAGACTCCAAGTATTGAAACCTTAAAAGAAAAACCAGAGGTTGTACCTTACAAAACTAAGGTAACTAAATTTAAACATTACGGCCAGACAATTGAAAAAATGGTTGAGGTCGCCATTGACATGGAAGAAGGAGAGCTAAAAGAAATTCTTATTCAGCTTATCGCCAACCACATGAAAAAAAGTTACCTCACATGGAACAAAGAAGCAGTTGCTGATGAACAAATTTTCAAGGATTTGAAAGTTATTTCAGGAGGAAAGATCGATTTAAAAATTGATGAAACTATATTAACTGAAACAAGGGATATTTTAGCCAAAAATAAACGCAGGAAAATTCAAAGAAAGAAATAAGTTTCCACTAAAAATCAACATCTATGAGTTCTTTTGTTATCAAGGGTGGTAAAAAACTCAAGGGAGATATTTATCCACAGGGAGCAAAAAATGAAGCACTTCAAATATTATGTGCTGTCCTGCTGAGCCCCGAGAAGATAACCATACATAATATCCCAAACATCAGAGATGTAAATAAACTTATAGATTTAATAGAAAGTATAGGTGTTACCGTTGAGAAGATCAATGAATCTTCTTATTCCTTTATCGCTGAGAAAATAAACTTTAGCTATTTTCATACTGAAGAATACAGAGAGAAATCTACCAGCCTTCGTGGATCAATAATGATGATTGGTCCTTTATTAGCTAGATTTGGTGAAGGATATATTCCAAAACCGGGTGGTGATAAAATAGGTCGTAGAAGAGTTGACACACACTTTATTGGTTTCGAAAAACTTGGAGCCAAATTCGAATTTAGTCACAAAGAAAATTTCTATAAAGTAAAGGGCAAAAATCTTCGAGGTGCAAAAATGCTGCTCGACGAAGCTTCTGTTACGGGTACTGCAAATATTATTATGGCAGCTGTTTTAGCTCACGGGCAAACTGAAATATACAATGCCGCTTGTGAACCATATATTCAGCAACTTTGTAAGATGTTGGTAAGTATGGGTGCTAAAATTTCAGGAATTGGATCTAACCTGCTTACCATTGATGGTGTTAAAGAATTAAAAGGATGCGAACACACTATTCTTCCTGACATGATTGAAGTAGGAAGTTTTATTGGATTAGCAGCAATGACAGGTTCAGAAATAACAATTAAAAACGTTTCGTTCGAAAACCTGGGAATCATTCCTAACTCATTTAAACGATTAGGAATAAAACTGGAAAAAATTGGTGATGATATATATATTCCAGAGCAGAGATATTACCAGATTGAAAGCTTTATTGACGGATCAATAATGACCATTGCAGATGCACCATGGCCAGGACTAACTCCTGATCTTTTAAGCGTAATTCTGGTTGTTGCCACTCAAGCAAAAGGGAGTGTTTTAATTCATCAAAAAATGTTTGAAAGTCGCTTGTTTTTTGTGGATAAATTAATTGATATGGGTGCCCAGATAATTCTTTGCGACCCGCACAGAGCAACAGTTATTGGACTAAATAATCAAATACAGCTGCGTGCAACAGATATGACCTCACCTGATATTCGTGCCGGAGTAGCACTCTTAATCGCTGCATTATCAGCTGATGGAACAAGTACAATTCATAATATTGACCAAATTGATCGTGGTTATCAGGATATAGATAAACGATTAAATGCCATTGGTGCTGACATTAAACGAATAAATTAACCAAATCTTTGTCAGGTTTTCATTTATAACTTATTTTTGCGTGCCAATTTGACGTAAAATTTTATTTGGCAAAAATTTTGATATCAGTTTGCCGAACGAATTAATATTTTATCTCTTTTCAAAAGAATACGAAAATGACTAAGAAAACGAATACGAAAGCAGAAGGAAAATCTAAGACTAAAACTGCTCAGCAAAATAAGAAACAACAGGAAAAGTCAAAAGCAAAAAGTACTGAGAATGTAGAAAAAGAAGAGCTTATAACAGAAAAAACTGATCAGGAAAAAATTGCTGAATTAAATGACAAATATCTTCGATTAGCAGCCGAATATGACAATTATCGAAAGAGAACCCTGAAAGAAAGAATGGATTTAATGAAGACTGCCGGAGAAGATATTTTAATTAATATTTTACCTGTCATGGATGATTTTGACCGCGCTTTGGGTTCTATTGATCAGGCGACAGAAATTAGTGCTGTTAAAGAAGGTGTGCAACTTATCTACAGTAAGTTTAAAGATTTTCTAAAACAGCGTGGAATAAAAGAGATTGAAGCAAAAGAAAAGGAGTTTGATACAGATTTACACGAAGCAATAACCAAAATCCCTGCTCCCAATGAAAATTTAAAAGGGAAAGTTGTTGATGTGGTTGAAAAAGGATATTACCTGAACGAAAAGGTAATCCGCTTTTCAAAAGTAGTAATTGGAGAATAAGATAATACAGAAAAAGATTTACTATGTCCAAACGAGATTATTATGAGATTTTAGGGGTTTCGAAAGGTGCTTCGCAGGAAGAAATTAAAAAAGCTTATCGACAGCAGGCTATCAAATATCATCCTGATAAAAACCCGGGAGATAAAGATGCTGAATCAAAATTTAAAGAAGCTGCAGAAGCTTACGAAATTTTAAGTAATGCCGATAAACGTGCCCGATATGATCGTTATGGACATGCTGGTGTAGGTAGTGCTTCAGGAGCCGGTGGATATGGCGGCGGAATGACCATGGAAGATATTTTTGAAAACTTTGGTGATATTTTTGGAAGTGCTTTCGGAGGTTCCTTTGGTGGATTTAGCGGATTTGGTGGATTTAGTGGTTCACGTCAACGAGGACGAAGAGTAAACAAAGGATCGAATTTGAGAGTTAAGGTGAGCTTAAGTCTTAAGGACATTGCTCATGGTGTTAACAAAAAGATAAAAGTCAATAAGTACATTGCTTGCGATGCTTGTGGTGGCAATGGAGCTAAAGATTCTTCATCTCACAGTGATTGTTCTACATGCCATGGAACAGGCCAGGTTACCAGAGTAACCAGTACTTTTCTCGGCCAGATGCAAACAACTCAAGCTTGTCATGTTTGCGGTGGAGAAGGGAAAATCATTACCAATAAATGTACTAAATGTCATGGCGAAGGAATTGTAAAAGATTCTGAAGTTATTTCATTAGATATTCCTGCAGGAGTTGCTGAAGGCATGCAACTTTCTGTAAGTGGAAGAGGAAATGCTGCTCGCCGAGGTGGAGTTAATGGTGATTTAATTGTTGTGATACATGAAGAAAGGCATCCTGATTTAATTCGGGACGGTAATGATTTAATATATGGATTATACCTGAATTTTGCCCAAGCTGCTTTGGGAGCTCCTGTAGAAATCCCTACTGTCGATGGAAAAGTTAAAATTAAAATTGATGCAGGTACACAGCCTGGAAAAATTCTTCGTTTAAGAGGAAAAGGATTACCTGAAGTTAATGGTTATGGAAAGGGAGATTTGCTTGTAAATATTAATGTTTGGGTTCCTAAAAACCTTTCGAAAGAAGAACAGAAACTGGTAGAGCAATTCTCTAATTCTGAGAACTTTAAGCCACAGCCAACTGCAGAAGATAAAAATATATTTGAAAAAATGAAAAACTTTTTTGAATAATAATATATACAACTATAATACATAACCCCTGTTAGGATTTTTATTCCGGACAGGGGTTTGTTTTTATTTATTCATGTTTATTTAACCACAAAGGACACCAGGAATTTCACAAAGACGCACAAAGGAATACCCGACGATTACCAGAATACCAGTATACATCTACAGTGTGTCATTTTGTGCTTTGCAAGATAAAAAATGAGGTAGAATGTCAAAAACTACCCACTGCATAAGTTGAAGGATCTTTCTTGATAAAATAATTACATAACATTAATTATATTTTACAATTAATATCATATTTGTAAATTATATTTAACATTATGACAAAAAAGGAACCTATTCTATTACCAAAATCGTTTAGAATATTATCAGAATTAGGTGAAAATATTCGCTTAGCAAGACAATGAAGAAAATTAAGCTCAGAACAAGTGTCCGAACGCGCTAATATAAGCCGTCCAACATTAACTGAGATTGAAAAAGGATCACCAAAAGTAAGTATTGGATCTTATTTCTCTGTATTAAAGGTATTTGGATTAGAGAAAGATTTTCTTTTAATTGCGAAGGACGATATTTTGGGTAGAAAACTACAGGATGCAAATATACAAATACGAAAACGGGCTCCTAAAAAACAAATGATTAACCAAAGAACAAGCGGAAGAGATAATGAGAACAGTTAAAAGATCAGTTCGGAGCTGGAAAAACATGGCTTCAAAATATGGAATATCAAAAGCAGAGCAGGAATTAAAATCCATGGCTTTTTCAAGAGCATTTGATTAAACAAATTAGTTCAAGCATAAGTTTTACTACTTATATAAAAAATAATAGTAAAAAAGTTCGTTTTAGCATTTTATTCTGTCATTTCTATTTTTACTTCTTTTAATCCTAAATAAAGATTCTTTTTTGTTTTTTTAATCCAATTTACAGGCTTTATTCATAATCTGCATAACGTTTTATACGCATATACTGTTAATAAAGAACTGATACTAAAAAGATAAGATATCTATTATTTCCTTTACTTGTACTTCTCTAACACCTAAACCTCTAATTTATGAAAAAAAACTTACTCAAAAGAAGAGTAAGCATTTTGGCTATTTTTATTCTTTTTGTCAGTCAATTTGCTTTCGCACAAGTTCCCCCTGAAACCCTGAATGGGGAAGAACTGAAATCATGGTTACGAACCAACTACTACGACGGTAAACACACTACCCTCGGTTATACAAATGCAAGAAAGTATTTATACAATTACATCGATAACGAAAATGGCGTTATTACATGCGTTTATTCAGGCTATCAGGTTAATAGTGCCTATGGTGGAACAACGACATATCCTGCCCCAATAAACTGTGAACATACTATTCCTCAAAGTTACTTTGGTGAAGCAGACCCAATGGTTTCAGATATTCATCACTTGTATCCCTCTTACGAAAACTGGAACAGTACACGCTCCAATTATCCTTTTGCTGATATCGTTGATAATGTGACCGCAAAATGGATGTACCTTGATCAATCGCTAACAACCATCCCAACATCAAATATTGATTTGTATAGCGAATATGCGAATTCAACCTTTGAACCCCGCGAAGATCATAAAGGGAATGTAGCCCGCTCAATATTCTATTTTTATACGATGTATCCAACCCAAGCCGGAGATCTTAGTTTAATTGGAGATATTAATATGTTTTATGAGTGGCACTTAGCTGATCCTGTTGATGCTACCGAAACTGAAAGAAACGGGCAAGTAGAAACTTATCAGGGAAACAGAAACCCTTTTATTGATTATCCTGAACTCGTTGCACGTGCATGGGGTTTTAGCTCTGCTGAAGTACCACCGTCAACTCCATCTCTGCAAATGAATGCGGGTACAACAAGTATCACTTTATCGTGGACAAATGTTTCAGATGAAAATGGCTATAAATTATACAAATCAACCAATGGTTCGAGTTACAGCCTTTTATCCGATATAGCCGCCAATACAACAAGTTATTCTGATAATGCTGTAACCGAAGGAACAACCTATTATTACTATATCTTAGCTTATAACGATTTTGGCAATAGTAGTAATAGCAATGTTGTTAGCGGACAACCTAATTCTGGCAGTACAGGTACAGGAATTAGTGTTAGTGAAGCATTAGCAACATCAATAGGTACTGCTATTACAGTAGATGGAATTATTACTACATCATTTAATGGGGTATATGCTTTAATTATGAAAGACATTAGTGGTAGTGAAACTATTGTTGTAAAATTAGAAATAGATCAACGTGCTGAATGGAATCCCGAAAATAATCCAGGTGCAGTTGGAAAAACAATTGAAGTTGTAGGTGTTCGTGATATATATTCATCGCAGGCAAGTATAGAATATGTAACTAGCATAACCGAAATAGGCGGAAGCACTGAAGATACTCAGGCTCCAACGGTTCCAAGCAGTTTAGCATACTCAAATGTTACTACTTCATCGGTTAACTTAAGCTGGACAGCTTCTACCGACAATGTAGGAGTTACCGGATATGATGTTTACAGAAATGGTTCTTATCTGGCTTCCACAACATCAGTAAGTTATTCTGTAACAGGATTAAGTGCATCGACAGCATATACTTTCTATGTAAAAGCAAAAGATGCTGCAGGAAATGTTTCTGCTGCAAGTACAACTCTTAATGTTACTACTTCAACGCCAGTTGATACTCAGTCACCAACTGTTCCAACAAGTTTAGCATCGTCGAATGTAACAGAAACCTCAGTTTATTTGAGTTGGAATGCTTCAACCGATAATGTTGGTGTTACAGGATATGATCTGTATAGAAATGGTAGCTATCTTGCGACTACTTCAAACACAGCCTACTCTGTTACAGGATTATCTGCATCAACAACATATACATTTTATGTAAAGGCTAAAGATGCTGCGGGGAATATTTCAACTGCAAGCTCAACCATTTCGGTTACAACCAATGATGTTGTGCTTAGCTATTGTAGTTCTCAAGGGAATAATTCAACATATGAATGGATAGCACAAGTAAGTATTGGAGCATTCACTAATTCATCAGCGTCTGCAAAGTATACTGATTTTACATCTAAGATAATTTCGTTAGAATCGGGAACTTCGGTAAATGTTTCTTTAACTCCAGGATTTAGTAGCTCAACTTACAATGAATATTGGAAAATCTGGATCGATTACAATGCTGATGGAGATTTTGACGATTCAGGAGAATTAGCGTATGACGCCGGAGCATTAAGCAAAACAACTGTTTCAGGGAGCATTAATGTTCCTTCATCTGCATCGGGATCAACTCGAATGAGGGTTTCAATGAAATATAATGCTGCACAAACCGCCTGCGAAACATTCAGTTACGGTGAGGTTGAAGATTATACCGCAACATTTACAGCATCTGTTCCTGATACTCAGGCACCAACGATTCCAGTTTCTTTAGCTGCAACAAATGTAACTTCATCTTCAGCAACTATTAGCTGGACCGCTTCAACCGACAATTTTGGAGTATCCGGATATGACATCTACAAAAATGGATCATTCATTGGAAACTCATCAACTACAAATTATGCTGTTTCAGGATTATCTGCTTCAACAACATATTCATTTACTGTAAAAGCAAAAGATGCTGCTGGTAATATTTCAGGATTTAGCAATGCATTAAATGTTACTACATCTGATATTCAGTTAACATATTGTTCAACCAAAGGCAGTAATGTGTATTACGAATGGATTGACCTTGTTCAAATTGGATCAATTAACAATTCTACTGTAGCAAATGGAGGCTATGCTGATTTCACAAATCTTTCAACTAGTCTTGCTTTAGGAGAAACTGTTTCGATTAACTTAAGTTGTGGATTTAAGAGTACAAGCTACACTGAATACTGGCATGTGTGGATCGACTGGAACCAGAATGGAACATTTGACAGCAGCGAAGAAATGGTTAAACAATCTTCAAGCAGCTCAGGTACGTTGACTTATAGTTTTACTGTTCCGGGTGATGCAATAACAGGATCAACACGCATGAGAGTTACCATGAAATACAATGCAGTAGCAACACCGTGCGAAACGTTTAGTTATGGCGAGGTTGAAGATTACACGATAAATGTTACAGCAACTAAGAGTGCAACAATCGCAGCTGTTAACCAGGATATTTCGTTTGCCAATTTGAAAGTTAAGCTTTATCCAAATCCTGCTGAAAGTTATACCAACATTGAACTAATTAGTGAATCAAATACAACTTTTGAATATAAGGTAATTGATATTGAAGGAAGAGTAATTTCAACTAAGAGAGACATACCGGTTAATGGATATCAAGAAGAACATGTTGATATTTCAAACCTGAAATCAGGTATTTATTTTATAATGATTTCGAATCAACAATATAAAGAAACGTTCAAACTAATAGTTAAGTAAAAATCAAACCAAACCTGAAAAAGCTGTCGAAACATTCGACAGCTTTTTTATTATATTGATTTTTTAGAAATTTATAAAGCCTCGTAGATTTTTATATCCTTTGATTCAAACCAATCTTGTGTTTTTGATATAAACTCAATCATGTGTCCGGTTTTCAAATGAGCATCTAATGCTTCTTTTGATTCCCAACGCTCAAAAAGAAAAAACTCAGAATTATCTGCTCTACATGGATAAAGCTCATATTCTAAGCAACCATTTTCTGCTCTAACTTCTGGAGAAATATTCTTAAACTCTTTTAAGTATTCGTTGGTATTTTCAGGTTTTGTTTTTGATTTTACGGTAACTATAATCATGATTAATTTATTCGTTCGATATTTTTTTTGTATTTACTCTTACAAATTCCATTTTAGCAACATCCTTTTTTGATTTAAATACTTTATCGAGCTGAATGGTAAAAGGGAGTTTTATTTTCTGTAGAAAAATAGCTGTCCGGCTCAGGGCTTCGCCTTCTTTCCGTGTTTTTGGACTAAAAACCTTTCTAATAATACCACATACATAATAGCTAACACGAATATTTATAAATTCAGTATTTACTAATTTAAATCCATGTAACCTGCATATTTCTTCGTAATACCCTACCGGTCTGCCGTAGCAAAGCTCGTCGCCTTTAATTTTCTTTTCTATTCGTTCAAACAGAAAAACTTTCTCCGATGAGACACGACATATTTCGGCTATGATCTGCCTGAGCATTTCTTCGTTTGTATTATGTTGTAAAACAGTAGCGGTAAAAACATAATCGAATTCCTCATCTGCAAAAGGAAGTTTAACTCCGTTTATTTTAACTAATTCTATGTCCTGAGGTAATTTTTCCCTTGAAAGCTTGATCATTTCATCTGAAATATCAGCACCCACCAAACGCTTTGGTGATTTCTTCCATGCTTCTAAAAGATTTCCTCCAGGACCACAACCTAATTCAAGAACATTTTTTCCTTCGAAATTAACAGAGTTAAGCATTTGAAGGAATCTCCTTCGCTTATACCTGTAAAAAGGCTCATCGTCACCGGCAATAACATTTTTTCCTTCTCGCAATTTAATTCTGGCAGCTACCTCCGACCAATAAGTTTCGGGATTATAGTTAGTCATATTTCTTACTTTCTATTATTAGACTTATCTTCTCGAAGTGTTGCCCATAAAAGACTTATTACTCCAACCGCAAAAACAATTATCAATTGCTTATAACTAACTGGTATAACAATTTTAACTTTAAGAACAAAGATAATTGTTGTAACAATTAGAAGTATATAGGACAATATTCTAACAAAGGTATTCATGATTTTGTATTTAATTTGATTTCAACAATTACGTAAAAATATCATATTTATTAAAGAAATATTATGCTTCTTTCCAGAAACCTTTTATTCTTTCATCCAAAACTGCAAACATTTCATTTCTTGGTAAGATATCTAAAAAAGGATAGGAAATTCTCGTAAGATATAAGCCTTGAGGATATGCAATATTCACAAATGGCAATGTTACTTTACTTTTCAGATTTCGTTCAAATTCTTCTATACTAAGCTTGCCTGTTCCAATTTCAAGAAGTTTGTAAACCATAATTCTAATCATGCTTTTTAAAAACTTATCGGAAGTAAACTGAAAACGTAAGCAATCTTTTTCCTGATTGTGAAAAAGCTTAATTGATTTAAGATTACAAATTGTACTGGTATGCCTGTCGGGAGTTTTACAGAGTGCACGAAAATCTGAATAATTTGGTATTATTGTAATCGCATCTTTTATCTGATTTAAATCAATATCATCAAGTGAATAAAACGAACTTAACTCAGATAAAAAAGGATCTTTTCGGGTATGAATAAAATAATTGTATGTTCGTTCCCTGGCATCAAATTGCGCATGAGGTTCACCATCCATTTTAATAATGTCGAAAACTGAAATGTCGTTTGGCAACATTTTATTTAAAATGAATTTCAAATCCATTTGATACTCTTCTTTTAAATCGATATGAAAAAAAAACTGTGCTGCATGCACGCCTGCATCTGTTCTTCCACAACCAAGACACGGAATCTCGTATTTAAAAATTTGATTTAAGGAATTTTCAAAAACTTCCTGAATAGTTAATACTCGTTTTTGTCTTTGCCAACCTCTGTAATTTGTTCCTTTATATCCAATATGTAAAAAATATCTGATCATATCATTTTTAAAAAATCAAATGTACATTAACTTAATTAATTTGCTTGAAGATTTGTTTCAATTTATAAAATATATAGGATAATTTAGAACAATGTACTCAATGATTTATGTAGAGTAACTTTAATTACGATAACAATAAAAACAGCCTAAAAGTGATGTGGCACTTTGTTTTTTATTCCTTAGAATAGTTTTAAATTTGGAACCTAAAGTTTTAATATCTATACTAAAAACCTATAAATCTTAATGCCGTGAAAAAAACAACATTTATGGTACTTGCGTTAGGACTTCTTCTTGCGTCATGTACTCAAAAACCAACAGAAATGGAAAATCCATTATTAAGTAAATTTGACACTCCTTATGGAGTTCCACCATTTGATTTAATAAAAGTCGAACATTTTGTTCCCGCTTACCTGGAAGCAATTAAGCAACACGATTTGGAAATTGCTGCAATAGTTAATAATCCTGAAGTTCCTTCTTTTGAAAACACAATTGAAGCACTGGAATTCAGTGGGAAATTATTAATTCAGGTTGATTATACTTTTAATAATTTAAACGCGTCATTAACCAGCGACGAAATGCAAAAAGTGGCCCAGGAAGTGGCTCCTTTATTGTCAAAACATTATGATGATGTTTCATTAAATGTAAAACTATTTCAAAAAGTTAAAGCTGTTTATGAGCAAAAAGCTGAATTTGAGCTTACTCCTGAACAAAGTCGTTTGTTAGAAGTAAAGTATAAAAATTTCGAAAGAGGTGGTGCTAACCTTGATCCTGAAAAACAAGCAAAACTTAGAACTATAAACGAAGAGCTTTCATTACTAAACCTGCAATTTGGTAATAATATTTTAGCCGAGACAAACAATTACAAACTGGTAATTGAAAATGAAGCAGACCTAGCAGGGTTACCTGAATCTGTAATCATGACAGCTTCAGAAACAGCTAAAGAAGCGGGTTTAGAAGGCAAATGGGTATTTACTACTCACAAACCAAGCATGTTACCTTTTTTAACTTATGCAAAGAATCGTGAGTTAAGAAAAGAACTTCACACTGCATATATTATGCGTGGCGATAATAATAATGAAAACGACAATAAAAAAGTACTTTCACGTATAGCTGCTTTAAGTGCTGAGAAGTCTCATCTGTTTGGTTTCAAGAATTATTCAGAATATGTTTTAGATGTAAACATGGCAAAGAATCCAGAAACGGTTTTTGACTTTTTAAATAAAGTTTGGGATGCTGCACTACCAATAGCAAAAAAAGAAGCTGCTGAATTACAAAAAATGATTGATCGCGAAGGAGGAAAATTTAAATTGGCTCATTGGGATTGGTGGTACTACTCAGAAAAATTACGTAAACAAAAATACGATTTGGATGAAGAAATGCTTCGACCTTATTTCGTAAAAAACAATGTTCGTGATGGAGCATTTGAGGTTGCAACCAAATTATGGGGAATAAAATTTGTTGAACGTACGGATATTCCAAAATATCATCCCGATGTTGAAGTTTTTGAGGTACAGAATCCTGACGGAACATTCCTCGGAATTCTATACATGGATTGGTATCCACGTGAAAGTAAAGTGGGTGGAGCATGGATGGATGCGTATCGTAAGCAATCCGAAGGAATTTCTCCTGTTATTACCACAAACTTTAACTACACCATGCCTTCAGGTGATAAACCTGCCCTGTTATCTTTAGATGAAGTTACTACAACCTTCCATGAGTTTGGTCATGCTTTACATGGATTATTATCGAATTGCAAATATCACTCTCTATCGGGAACAAGTGTTGCCAGGGATTTTGTTGAGTTGCCATCGCAAATAATGGAAAACTGGGCATTGGAACCTGAAGTATTGCAAATGTATGCTAAACATTACGAAACAGGCGAAGTAATGCCTCAGGAATTGATAGACAAAATCAGCAACAGTGGTTTATTCAATAAAGGATTTACAGTTGTTGAATATACTTCGGCTGCATTATTAGATATGAACTGGTATACCATTAACGAAGTAGTTGAACATGATGCTACTCAATTTGAGAATGATGTGATGGCAAATATTGGAATGATTCCTGAAATTATTGTTCGTTACCGAAGTCCATATTTCGGCCATATTTTTGGGGGTGGATATTCATCGGGATATTATAGTTATCAATGGGCTCAGGTTTTAGATGCTGATGCTTTTAGTGTATTTAAAGAAAAAGGATTATTTGATCAGGAAACAGCAAAATCGTTCCGCGATAATGTGCTTTCAAGAGGAAATACAGAACCTGCAATGGACCTTTATAAAAAGTATCGTGGCATGGAACCACAATTGGATGCATTCTTAGAAAGAAATGGATTGAAATAAATACAAACTCTAAAATATATTTAGAGGGTGTCCGAAAAGTATAAAAAAGTAAGAAATTACTAATTTACATTCTTTGTGAGCCTTTGTGTGTACTTCGTGATCCTTTGTGGTTCAGTCTTTTATATTTTACCACAAAGTTACACCAAGGACTTCACAAAGAAACACTAAGACTTTTTGGACACCCTCTTTTTTATTCAATAATCCACTTCAGAATTTTCAAATTTAATTGGGTATATGGTCTGTATTTCAAAAAAGGTTCAAACCAAGTTCCTTTATATAATACACTTTTCATATGACTAAAGGCAAAGAAACCTGCCTTTGCATGATAGTTTCCTGTGCCACTAAAACCAACTCCTCCAAATGGTAATTTAGGATTTGTTAAATGCATTATGGTATCGTTTACACATCCACCACCAAAGGAAATTTCATCAATAATTTTCTTTTTTAAGTTGTCATTTTTTGTAAATACATATAAGGATAATGGTTTGGGGCGCTCTTTAACTTTTTGAATAATAGCATCCAGATTGTCAAATTCAATAATTGGCAATACCGGTCCAAAAATCTCATCTTCCATAACCTTACTATCAAATGAGACATTAGTCAAGATTGTAGGGCTTATATACAATTTTTCTTCGTCGGTTTCGCCACCATAAAATATTTTATCCTTATCAATTAAATTTACCAAACGATTGAAATTTGCTTTGTTAATAATTCGGACATAAGCTTCGCTCCCTTTAGGATTTTCTCCAAGAATTTTAACAATTTGATTTTTAAATTCAACCAGAAATTTTTCTTTTATGTCACTATGAACCAATATATAATCAGGGGCAACACAAGTTTGACCTCCATTTAAGAATTTTCCCCAGACAATTCTTTTAGCAGTCGTTTTCAAGTTGCAATCAGGAAAAACAAAAGTCGGACTTTTACCTCCCAACTCAAGCGTTACGGGCGTTAAGTTTTTAGCCGCCGCCTGATAAACTATTCTTCCAACAGTTGTACTCCCTGTAAAAAATATTTTATCAAACTTTTGATTGAGCAAATCGGTTGTTTCAGCAACTCCGCCTTCTTTAACATACAGGAAACCCGGATCAAAATTTTCATTTATTAATTTGCGCATAACTTCAGAAGTATTAGAAGCTAATTCGCTTGGCTTAACAATTACTGTATTCCCTGCAGCTATTGCCGAAACTACAGGCACTAAAGTTAATTGATATGGATAATTCCAGGCTCCAATCACTAAAGTGTTACCATAAGGTTCAGGGTAAATTCTGCTTTTACCCGGGAAGTTTGCCAAATTCGTTCCAACCCTTCTGGGTTTACTCCAGCTTTTTACTTTTTGAATTGCTGTATTAATTTCATGATAAATTAAAGATAGCTCGGTTTCGTAGGTTTCATAAACAGACTTTCCAAAATCTTTATCGATAGCTTCATAGAGGAGCGATTCATTATCTTTTAATATTTTACGAAACTTTTTAAGTTCATCAATTCTAAATCGAATCGATTTGGTTTTATTTGATTGGAAATAATCTTTCTGAAGATTAATAATTTCTTTTGCTTCCATATATTTTTTTATTTCTGATGTCCCTTAAATTCATTCATCGTTTTATACACACCAAAACCATTGCCAATAATAAAATCAAACCAGCGAACCGGCAAAATTCCTTTACTAAATGGCAATAAATAAACCAACCAGGGCATTCTGATAAATATTCTGTTCTTTTGAATTGCCCTCACAATTTTATTTGCAGCAGTTTCGGGTTTAACAATAGGAATAATTCGGGATTTTACTCCATCGAACATTCCGGTACTAATATAATAAGGAGTGACTGTTGTAATCTTTACACCTGTAGCAATTCGTTCAAGTTCCAACCTTAAAGAATCGGACCAACCAATAGCAGCCCATTTGCTGGCACAATAAATCGACATTTTTGGATTTGAGATCATTCCTGCTGCCGATGCAATATTTACAATATGTCCCTCACCCTTCTTCATCATATCATCCAAAAACTCTTTTGTGATATGCATTAACACAGAAGTATTAATCTTCATTGAGAAATCAATATCCTCGTGGGTATGCTCGTGAAAATATTTTCCAACGACAATTCCGGCATTGTTTATTAATACATCTACATTACCCACCTCATCTTTAACTTTTTGAGCGTTTTGTTTTATTTGCCCAAGATCAGCTACATCAACAACATACGAAAAAACATTAAATCCCGATTCTTTTAACTCTGCGGTTGTTTCAGCAAGTTTTTCTGTATTAATATCCCAAAGTATCATTTTTGATGCTCCCAGATCAAGAATTTTATGAGCCATTAGCTTCCCAATGCCGGTAGCACCGCCAGTTATTAAAACGGTTTTATTCTTAAATTTTGTCATGATTAGTCAATGTGTTAGTTAATTGTTAATAAGACAATTCTATGTGAAAGCAACTTTTTTAATCATTAAACCATCTTATAAATATAATTTAAAAAAGGGAAAAGATGAAACCTGAGAAATTCATAAGCATAATGCTCCTTACACTGCTACTTAGCTGTGAAATGGAAGAGCAGCAGGTTGATCAAAAAATTGGAGAAGTTTCTTTTGAGACTAACCAATATATCATGAACAGCACTTTTGATATAGATATTTATGTTGATCAAAAAAAAATTGGCTCCTTTAATGATAACCGAAATACTTCCGAAACTGAAACCATTACTAAACTCAAAGTTGTGAAAAAACTTGAAGCTGGTATTCATACTTATGAAGTGAAAGTTTATTCATATAATGGAGAACCTAGTAAATCTATTAAAGGAAGATTCATCATACACGAGAATCGGAAGAGTGATGTTTTTATAGATTTCAAAGATTACAATAGCTGGATTTAGGTCCTGCTATTTTATAACATCTCCATTCATATTTATTCTATTCTGTTTATTCATAACTTTATTGAGATTTTTAATCTTAATATTTTGAGTTATGAAAATTCCAATATATCAAGTCGATGCTTTTACAGACCATGTCTTTGGTGGAAATCCTGCTGCAGTTTGTCCTTTAAAAGAATGGCTCGACACAGAAACCATGCAGAAAATTGCTGAAGAAAATAACCTTTCAGAAACTGCTTTTTTCGTTCCAAAAGATGATTATTATGAAATTCGTTGGTTTACACCTAAGCTTGAAATTAATTTAGCTGGCCATCCAACACTTGCTACAGCATGGGTTATTTTTAATGAATTAAATCATTCAAAAGATAAAATTAAATTTATTTCTCCTTTAAGTGGTGAACTATTAATTGAAAAAAAGAATGATTTGATAACCATGGATTTTCCATCAAATCATGCTGAATTAATATCCGAACCTGATTTCCTGATTAAAGCATTAGGTAAGAAACATGTGAAGGTATTAAAAGCAAGAGACTTATTGGTTGTCTATAAAAACCAATCGGAAATCGAAAATATAAAACCTAATTTCGGATTAATGGAGAAAATTGATACGTTTGGAATTATTATAACTGCACCCGGAAATGATTGTGATTTTGTATCGAGATTTTTTGCTCCCCGTGCCGGAATAAATGAAGACCCTGTTACAGGTTCAGCTCATACAACTCTTATTCCATATTGGGCTGAAAAACTTAATAAAACAAAACTCAATGCTGTTCAACTTTCAGAACGAATTGGTAATTTGCAGTGTGAATATCTTGGAGATAGGGTTAAAATAGCAGGAACAGCAAGACTATTTATGAAAGGAGAAATTATTATTTAATGGATGCCAGTTTAATTATCATAGTTCTTTTTATTGTGTTTATTTCGACATTAACCCGTTCGACATTTGGATTTGGTGATGCTTTAATTGCTATGCCATTACTCGTATTATTTATTGATATTAAAATTGCAACACCATTAATTGCTTTAATTGCTTTTTTTATTGCAATTTCGATTCTTATAAGAAATTGGAAAAGAGTTGAATTTAAAAGCGCCTGGAGATTAATAATATCGTCACTAATTGGCATACCCATTGGACTTTGGTATTTAAATGATTTAAACGAGAATATTATAAAACTAATTTTAGGAGTCCTCATTTCTCTATTTGGAATTTATAAACTACTAAAAACCAGCCTAATTCAACTTAAAACTGAAAAATATGCCTGGCTGTTTGGTTTTGTTGCAGGAATGCTGGGAGGAGCCTACAATACTAACGGACCTCCAATTGTAATTTACAGTACTCTAAAAAAATGGAGCCCTCAGAATTTTAGAGCCACTTTGCAAGGATATTTTTTCACAACTGGTATCTTAGTCATTGCAGGTCATGGAATAGTTGGGAATTTTACAAGTGAAGTACTTACTTATTTTATTTATTGTCTTCCAGGTGTTCTATTAGCAGTGATTATGGGAGCACAAATCAACAAAATAATTCCGGTCGAACGTTTTCATAAATATATCTATATAATCCTTATCGTCTTAGGTTTTATATTAATAATCAACTCATTTAAAAGCTTTATTTAAAATGGAATACGCTGAAAAACAACCAACTCCTGAACAATTTTTTGAACTTTTCGAAACTACAGGCTGGAATACAAAATACGAACTAAGTAAAGACGAACTATACAGAGCCCTTAAAAACTCATGGTATACCATTTCTGTTTATGATTATAAAAAACTAATTGGTTTTGGCAGAATAATTTGCGATGGAGTTGTACATGCATTAATTCTTGATGTTATTATTCTCCCTGAAAGACAAGGAGAAGGAATAGGAAAGGAAGTAATGGATAGATTGATAGCTAAATGTAAGAAACATAAGATTCGTGATATTCAATTATTCTCCGCTAAAGATAAAGCAGGCTTTTATGAAAAACTAGGCTTTGAATGTAGAAAGGAAGATTCTCCAGGAATGCAATTGGAGAAGTACTGGTAATAATTAACACTTTCCAACTATTAGAAAAATTTCATGTCATTAAAACGAAATGTAACCACCCAGTCATTTCGAACGTCAGATTTAAAACTAATACAGGAAAGTCATGATAAAAAATTACATTTTAACAGCCTTTAGAAATATACTTCGGCACAAGGGATTTTCATTTATAAACATTTTGGGATTAGCTTTAAGCATGTCGGTTTGCATGCTCATTATCGTTGTAATAATCGATCAGTACAAATACGATAATTTCGTTACTAAACGAGATCGGATTTACCGAATAGAGAGTATTAATAATGCTAATAAATCGTCGATTAATATTACCAAATATGCATCAACAACTTATCCGCTTTATGATGAGTTATTAAATAATTATGCAATAATTGAAGATGCCGTTGTTATATATGACAATTTTAACAGAGATGCTATTTATAAAGAAAACAAATTCCCAATTCGGGGATTTTATGCGAGTGAATCGTTTTTTAATTTATTCGATTTTGAATTAACTCCAGGCTCATTCTCTAATCCCCTGAAAGAGCCCTTTTCAATAATTCTAAAAGAAGAAACCGCAAAAAAATATTTCGAAGATAAAGATCCAATAGGCAAATTTATACAAATTGACACTTTAGGAAGCTTTAAGGTAACCGGATTAATTCCCGAATCAAAAAACAAATCACAATTCCAGTTTCAAGCTTTGGTTTCTGCCTCAACAATTCCGGTTCTCGAATCAAGCGAAAAAATACATCTGGTAACTAATAAATGGGAAAGTTTTAGTTCCAGCTACATCTATATTCTCGTTGATAAAAATGCCAACATTGAGAATATTAATTCAGCTTTAGGCAAGATTAGCCTGGAAAAATATAAGGATCTGGAAGAAGCCGATGTAAGTTTCTATTTAAAACCATTTAATAAGATCGTACCTGGAGACTTCATCGCCAATGAGATTGGAGTGTTTCTTCCTAAAATTTTCATCATTTTCTTGGGAGGATTATCGCTAATAATAATTCTATCGGCTGCTTTTAACTACACAAGTCTATCAATGGCTCGTGCTTTGCTCCGATCAAAAGAAGTTGGAGTAAGAAAAACTCTTGGTGCAACCCGCCGTCAAATTATTCTTCAATTTTTATCAGAGGCCTTTTTGGTTGCACTTTTTGCGTTGATATTTGCAATTGTTATCCTGCAATTAATACTTCCGGGATTTTCTGGTATGAAAATGATGTCGATGTTGGAAATTCGTCCTGAACAGGATTTTACAATTTATCTGGCATTCTTCATATTTGCTTTACTTGTTGGATTCTTATCGGGTATTTTACCTTCGGTTTATATATCTTCATTTAATCCAATTAAAGTATTAAAAGGAGCGACTAATGTTAAGCTTCTAAGCAAAATTACTTTACGAAAAATATTACTGGTTACACAATTTACTTTTTCAATGATTTTTATAATCTCAATTATTGCAATATATAGTCAGATGAACTATATGTTAAATGCAAAAATGGGATTTGAAAGAGATGTTGTTTATAACATATGGCTACAAAAAAATAATTTTGAAGTTGTTAAAGATTATTACAGCCAATTTCCCGAAGTAACTGAAATTAGTGCCGCTTCGCATGTTCCGGGAGTTGGCAATTTTAGGAGTGCTATTGTAAGACAAAAGGCTGAAGACGAAAAAATAGAGGTTGATTATTTTGCTGTCGACCAAAATTATATTGATGTAATGGGTCTTGAACTTATTAAAGGATCAAATTTCCCTGAAAAAGTCAATACCGAGAACGAATCATTTGTTATCGCTGATGAAAGAATGCTGAAAAGACTTAATCTGGGAACTCCAACTGAAGCAATCGGTAAAAGCATAATTATCGAAGATTCAACTTTGGTAGAAATTATAGGTGTTATTAAAGATTATCATTATGCTGCTTTATTCTTACCTCAAAAATCTTTAATGCTAAGGTATAAGCCTGATGAATTTCGATTAGCCGTATTCCGAATCGATGCTGGCAGTAAACCTGAAATAGTCGATAAGTTTAAAAATGGTTGGGATAATATTGATAAGTACAAAAAATATAGAGGAGATTTTCTTGATACCGAAATAAAAGAATACTATTCATATTTCGAGGATGTGTTATACACAGTCGGCTTTGCTTCAGTATTAGCCATTGTAATTGCATGTTTAGGATTACTTGGGATGGCAACATATAGCACGCAAACAAGAATAAAAGAAATCGGAGTAAGAAAGGTTTTTGGAGCCGAACCAAAAAGTATAGTCTATTTAATTTCTAAAACCTATATTAAACTATTCATAGTAGCCGCAATCATAGCAGGGCCTCTTGCTTACATAATAAACAATATGTGGATTCAGTATATTGCTGATCATGCAACTTTTGGGTTTGGAGTAATTTTCTTAGGAATCTTCTTAATAATCAGTTTTGGTATGATAACCATTGCAAGCCAAACCCTCAAAGCTGCTAATATTAATCCTGCAGAATCTTTAAGATACGAATAAGATTAATTCATCGAATATAATAACTCAAAGGCTAATAACTATGCCTTTGGGTTTGTTTTAAAGAAAATTTTTATCATTTTTATCAAAAATAAAGAAACATAGTCGGGGTATACAAGTATAAAGGACTGTAATTTAAAAAGCACAAACGCCTTATGCGGCTGGGTTTGTGATTATTAGATAAAGTGAAAAAAAATTACAATTTGATTGTCTTATATTTTGTTTGAATGTATTTTCTAAATATATTTCGGAAATAAAAATTACTGAAAAAATTCACTAAAGTGGCAAAGAAAAGAATTGTTATAGATTATGAAAAGCTTCCTGATGAAACGATAAACAGGATTAAGTTAGAATATCCGGAAGGGTACGAAGAGAACCTTATTACTTTCACAAATGCTGAAGGCAGGTATATCTCCGCATTACCATTTGAAACGGACGAAATCTACTATTTAATTCGTATGACGGAAAGAGAAGCAAGAAAAATCATTAAGGATGATGATGATTTTGGTGATGATGGAAAACTTCGTGACGATTTTGGTGACGAATTGGAAGCCGAAACAGAAGAAGAAGACGACAAAGAAGAATATCTGGATGACAATTTCGATGAAGCCGCCAGCATAAAGGACGATAGCTTCGATGATTAATAATAGTAAGGATTCTTTTTAGAATCCTTTTTTTATGACTTCTTTTATTAAAAAAATTTAATTTATTATTTGGACTTAAAAGTCGTTTTTACCTATCTTTGCAATGATAAAGCAAATTAAGATGAAGCCAATTGTCACATTTACCCCCGTCTTTACGACAACCTGCTAGGCAGGAAAATACCTGTGTCCCTCTTATTTTTAATTTTTATTTGTTTTATCAATTTCAGTAATTATCATGTTAGCTAAAAATAATTTATATCTACATTATAAGTCTATTAATAAAAATAGTATAAAATCACTTTGGAATGACATTCGAGAAGCCATTTCAGGCAGCGACAAAGACTTTACAACCGAGAAATTAAGCAAGGCCATTTTATTATTGGCAATTCCCATGGTTTTAGAAATGATTATGGAATCAGTTTTTGCCATTGCTGATATTTTCTTTGTATCCAAATTGGGGCCCGATGCAATTGCAACCGTTGGTATAACCGAATCACTTTTAACTATCATTTATGCTATTGGCATGGGGCTAAGTATGGCCACAACTGCCTTAGTATCCAGAAGAATAGGAGAAAAGAAACCATATAGAGCATCAGTGGCAGCTGTACAAGCCATAATCGTTGCTTGTATAATCTCGTTACTATTAGGAATCCCAGGTTTAATATTTGCGAAAGATCTCTTAAGAATAATGGGAGCTAATGCCGAAATA